>JBAPMC010000352.1:0-6877 GCA_049278415.1 Solirubrobacteraceae bacterium | reverse complement strand
GGAATGCGAGGTGCTCGTCGCCGAGCGGTGGGTCGTGGCCCGGATTGACCCAGCGGGAGTGCTCGTCGCGTGGGTTGAGGGTCGCGACAACAAGTGACGGGTATTAGAGGCTTGATCGGGCTGAGCGCAGATCGCCTCGGCTCTCACGTCAACAGTCTGGTCGGAGGGGCCGTTAGTCTCGCTGCAGAGGCTGGCCACGCGACGACGGACTCGGCTCATCTGCTTCACGCGATCGCCTTCGAGCCTCGCTGCATCGCAAGGAGGGTCATCGGCGCACGAGGGATCAGCATCGCAGACACGATCACCGCCGCCACCGCTATTGCGCGTGCGGCGTCCTCGGCCAGCGATTCGTCTGCCTGGGACGACGCTGAATTGAGCTATCTGATTCAGCGCGCCTGGGAAGTCGCCGGCGAGGCTGGTGATCCAACTGTGAACAGTGGACATTTGCTGGTGGGCGCGAGCGAATTCGATTGTCCGGCCGGACTCGCCCTCGCCGATCTGGGGCTGACGCGAGATCAGCTACGGAACACGTTGGTTCAGATGCGTCGTCAGGAGGTCGAGCTGCGGGGGCGGGTCCGGCGGGCACCCCGAAACACACCACTCAATGCATTGCCGGAATCGTCCGTCCGCTGGTTTGCCGCCTACCCGGACGAGGCGGCGCGCCTGGTTCGGCTACTGCGGGAAGCAAACGGGCGTTGTATTCGGCCTTTGACGACGGGCAGGGTCGTGTCCCACGTGTGTCGTAAGGCGCCACGACTCTGGAACTCGTTTCTCCGGATCTACGCAGGCGGTGACGAGAGCTTGATCAGACTCAGTGAGGCGGAGGAGGACGGATGTTTTTGGCTTTCCGACGACACCGCAGACGGGCACACGGCGGTCGTGTTTGCCGCCGAGCGGCCGCCGGATGGCGTCGCGCTTTCACGCCCGTGCGCGGAAGCCATATGGCGTTGCCTCGCGCTGCACGGAGTCCACGGCGATCCCGTATTCACTCCCGGGATGGTCGCGGCGACCTGCATGGCTGTACCAGGAACAGCCGCGCGACTTGAGTTGACAGCTGGAGCTCCCGCCGACTTGGACCCTGGACAAGCGGCGTTTGCCATCAACGGGAACATTTGGGCGGGCTTCGATGCGGTCTTCGGGATCAAAGTTGATCTCTTTCCTGAAGTCGCCAGAGCAGGGGACACGAAGCTGTCCGCTGCCGAGATCGACCTCGCCGTCCTTCAATCGGACCTCGGGCAGGTCGTTAGGGAAACGCTCGCTGATGAGAAAGAGACGGATTCTCGCGTCCCGCCCCAACAGGCCCGCTTGCGACACGCCCATGACTCACTCGTCGAGCGACTCTTGGCCGATTCTGCCCTCACCCATCGGGAGCGAGAGGTACTCCTCGGTATGGCGGCGACACTGAGTCTGCTGGATCGCGACTGGAATGCATTTGCTCGCGAGCTGGCGGATATCGGTAACTCGCTTGCGGAATGGCCCCACCCGGCGGCCGACCCCATATTCCGCTGTGCTTGGACGGTCGCCGGTAGCTGCGACGACCACACGTTGGCCGAGGAGATCCGCCAGCAGCATGCTCTTATGAGAGCGACCCTCTTCAATCTCGGCGCGGCGCGGGAGATCGTAAGCGAATTCGCGCCGGTTTTCGACGATGACGACGCCGCGCGCGCGATTCGCGACTGGGTGGCGACACCCTCGCTCAGTGAGAGTGTCGAGCTACTTCGACAGCGGTATTGGCTACTTTCCGCGGAACTCGACGACGCGGTGATCGCAGCTCTGGATCAGCTCCCTTCCGATGCGGTTCACGACGGATTCCCGGCCAACTGGATCTCGAAGGCATCCACGATGTGGATACTGCGGAGCGCCGCGCGCGAACACGGTTTCGACGCTGCTTTGGTAGAGGTGCGAAAGCATGCCGATGTGAGGTTCGCTGTCGAAAGAGGCGCCGCTGAGAAGCTCACAGAGGATGCGAAAGAGAAAGCCGCTGCGTTGACTCAAGATACGCTGAGCGATCCCGAGCAGATGGCTGAACTGCTTTCCCGTATGTCGCTCGCGGCAGCCGTCGGCGACGAAGGGTTGCGCCTTCAAAACACGATCGCATTGGGCAGAGCGCGCACTCTCTATGCGACCCGGACACTGGACGAGGACCACAGGCAGGGAGCAGAAGCCGCCCTACGAGAGGCCCGCAGGTATCTCCCTCCTGGGCATCCTGCGGTGACTAGATTGTCCGACGATCTAGGCCGACTTCACGCAGCGTGGTTTCGGAAGAACCATCGTCCCTCCGAAACCAGGTCCGCGCTTGAGGCGATCGCTGCGCTACTGCCACTTTGCGCGGGTGCCAGTACGCCATATGTCATTGGTTGGTTGGCGCTCCTCTGTCTGGAAAGCTCCGAGTTCGGGCCAGCCGCGGCGCGGCGACTCATCGAAATCGGTGCGTGGCTTGATGACGCGTGGGACATAGACGGCCCAGTGCAAACGCTCGACCAGGCAATCACCGACCTCAAAGCGACCGAGGAGCTTGAGGGGACGAGTAGTGACAAGGTCGAGACGGCACGTGAGGCACTCAAGCGCCTTGAAGCTAACGATGAGGACCCCGACCGCAGTCGCAAGAATGCGATCGGGGAGGCGATGATGAATGTGGCGATTCTCTCGAAGGACCGCGACGACATCGAGAGAGCTCTCGCCCATGTCGACTGGATCACGAGCGCAGGACGGCCCGGCTATCGCGCGCACCTACTCCTCTGGCTCTGTCGATTTGGCGATGGCGATGCGGTGGTGGCACAAGAGGCGCTCAGAGAAGCGACGGAGATGTGGGATGTTCTCAGCGCGGACTCCGCGGAGCCGGAGGCGATCGTCCAGTGCGGCTGTCTCAGGCTGGAGGCCGCGGCGCTCGCTGGGGACCGCGACAGCATGGGCCGAGCCAGCCGCGACATGCTCGGCGCCATCCGTGCTGCCCACGTCCGCGCGCTGGACGACGAGGACCGAGATAACGCCGTCCGAAGCCTAACCAAGGCAACGCCTCGCATCGTCGAGCTACTAGACGGCCATGAGCTCACCGACTGTGCCGTGGAGGTCATTGAGGCGGGTCAAGGACTGCTGCTCGGAATCTGGCGAGAGCGGCCGCAATCCGTGCCGCAGAAGGAGGAGCACGACTCCACCGACGAGGCAGAACGGAGCTCCGACTGGTGGTTCAACACACACGCTGATTCCTCTCCGCGCGTGACCGAGGTCAACGTTGATCCATCCGTTCTACAGGCAGGTATAACGGCGGCCTTGAGATTGGTGACCGAGGACGCCCCCCTCGCGTTCCTAGTCCCAGGACACTCCAGCTCAACCGCGTATGTGGCGAGTGCCGGCGGAAGGATGTCGCGCGTCGCACTCGACATCACCAGCAAAGAGCTTGCAGAGCACGGGCTTCGGATGGTGTCGGACGACAGCGACGGGACCGACGACGAGCCGATCGGCGACGTGATAGACGACATAGGCGAATGGCTCTGGCCGCGATTGATGGAGCCCATGATCGAGCGCGGGTACGGATTCGCGCCAAGGATGCGTCTCGTACCCACAGGTGCTTTTAACCTGGTTCCCGTGCAGGCCGCATGGAAGAAGGATCTCTCTGCCCCAGACGGCAGACACTATATGGGTGACGAATGGGAGATAAGCTTTTCGCCCTCGGCGACGATCCTCGCCCACTGCCTGCGAACCAGGCGATCCTGGCGTCTGGACAAGATCCTTGCCGTTGCCCCATCGGGCTGGGGTCCCTTTCAGGAGCTTCCGTTCTCTCCCCGCGAGCTGGAAGAGGCGGTGCAGTGCTTCGACGAGGCGCTGGTCCTCCGAGGCAGCGTCTCGCCTGAAGAGTTCCTCGATGCGCTGACGTTTGACCACTCCGTCTTTCACTTCACGGGCCATGGCATGTCCGATGTCCGCCGGCTGGGCCAGGCGCTCGCACTCGCCGAAGGCAGCGCGATCACGATGGAGGCGCTCCGGTACAAGGGTGGGGTGAACCGACGTCTTGCGGTCGCCTCGGCGTGCAAGTCAGCGGTGCCCGATCTTCAGCGGTTGAACGAGGGGCTCAGTGTCTCAACTGCATTCCTTGCCGCCGGCTATAGCGGCGCCATCGGCATGTCGTGGGTCGTCTCCGACCTCTCCACGACGATTCTGATGTCACGGTTCTATCGGCTCCTAAGCGCCCAAAAAGGACCGATCGAAGACATCAGTCGGCATCTGCGCGCCGCCCAATACTGGGTTCGGACCAGCTCGGAAAGCGAGATCGCGGAGGAGTTTCCCTGGACCCGTTTCGTATTTGGCCTTGGCCCTGGTTCATCCAGCGTCCACGCCCCTTTCGAGCACCCTTACCATTGGGCTGCGCCGGTGCTGTACGGGACCTGACCCACAGCCAGTCGCGAGGCGCGACCCGCCTTCACGCGGACCAATAGACATCGTAGTCTGTGGCTGCCTCGCCGTTTGGGTCAGTAAGGACCGGTCGCGAGGCCCGGATTGCTGAGGCGCACCAGCCTACGACGAACGGCAGTATCGCAGCTGCGGTGCTGATGGCTCCGCTGGCGGCGGAGGCCGCAAGACGTACCTTAAGAAGATGCAGCAGACGACGATCCATGACCAGCTTCAGACCGCTGTCCGCGAGTACGTGCTCGGGGTCCTGCCGCCTGACGCGAGCGGAGAGCTTTCGGCGATGCCACTCAGGGGCCTGCTGACGACCTTCTTCAACTCGCAGGATCGGTTGATCCCCCCGCACGCTCGTGACTGCCATGTCTCCGCGGAGATGCGGGCGAGCCCGAAGTTCACCGAGCACTTGCAGGCGCTGGAGACGATCATCAACATGATTGAGACGGGTGCTGACCTCACGCTGCACCTGAGCAAGAAAGCCACGATCGCGCACATTCCAGGCGCCGACGGCAAGCGACCCGGCAGACGCGACGACCGGGATCTGTTGCTCGGCGAGTGGGGCGTCTACCACCTGCATCTCGCCCCGGAGCACGCGGACGATCTGATCTTCGCCATGTTCACCAAGGCGGACGCCTACCTCATCGGGGTCTACGATCACCGAAGCTGGGGCTTGACGGAGGTGCTGAAGATCGTCGTTCGCAACTGGCCGAATGCCGGGCTGATGCTTGAGACGCATGCCATCGGGCTCGACCCGGAACGCACGGACGAGGAACGCTTGCAGCTACGGAAGGCCGGTATCAATACCCCCGGCGTAGTGGTGGACGGCAAAGTCTGGATGCCGTCTGCGCTCGGGATCGCCCTTGACGGGTCATCCTCGCGGGCCGGGAGGCGCGCGATGGACTTCGTGTGGAGGCTGCAACAGTGGGAGAATTCGCCGGAGACGCAGCTCGCTGAGGTTGGGCGTGCGATCGATGTGGCTGCAGGGCGCGAGGTCACTGGCGAATGGACAGCGCTAGTGGACCAGAACGGCACGCTCGGGCTGCTCAGGGGTGGCGTCTTCTGCCCCCTACTTTCCTTGGCTCCCGCGATCTAGTCGGGTCCCTCGTCGTGCGCAGATCGCTTGACCTTTCTCGCGCGAGTAGAGCTGGAGACTTCATCGAGCGCGACTAGGACGGTCTCAGGCCGGTGTTCGGCTCAGCCGCGCAATGCGACGAGCGGTGTCCGCCGCAATCCCAGAGATCAGCGCGCCGGTAAACGCCGCCAGCACCGCCTCGCCGTCCGACGCGGTGGCAATCAGCGCCACCATCACCAACCCGAACGGATAAAGCAGCCAGAGAACGCGCATCACTCGTGGACGAACGAGCCGCGCGAGCGGCCACGCAATGACCAGAGCAAAGGCCGCGTGCAGCGCTGCTCGCATAAAGGTTTCAGAGACCAGAAACGGGTGGACAAGCGGTACGGCTACGCGTTCACCCAGCATGTGAACGGCCCCAACGGTGAGAACCACCGCGAGCATGTTCCGAACGAAATAGAAGCTCCGGTGGTGGCACACGTAGACGTAGCCGAGCCCGCCGAGAACGACGACCTCCTCTGAGTAGGCTTCGACCGCTCCCAACGCCTGCGGATCGAGGACGATGAAAGAAACGGCTGACAACACCATCAAGCCCGTGGCACGCCAGCGCAGCGCCGACGACGTCGCACGCTCCCAAAAGCACACTGGAGTCAGCCGCAGCGTCCAGGCCAGGCCAGCGACGCGGCGCTCGGCGTAGTGCCCCTTTAGCTCCTCGCCGAACTCCCTCCGCCTGAGCGCCCGACGCTCACGCGGCAGCGACAACGTGACGAGCCAGATCACCCAACGGCTCAGCGCCGGCAGCCAGCCCCACAGCTCCAGGCTGAGGACCCCGGCTGCAACCATCAGCGCCACGGAGAGAATCAAAGCCATCATCAGCTCGTGCCCTCAGAGGCCCTCGCCCCCGGTAGCCAACCCTCCGGGCGCTTTCGCTCGGAGATGCGAACGCGCGGCCTATAGCTGGCGAGTGCTTCGTGCCCAACTTTTGCTCCTGCGGCCGTCAGCTTGTACAGCCTCCGTTGTGGCCGTCCCAGGTCGCTCGGGGACTCAGCCTCCCAGCTGGCATCCAGCAATCCGACGCGCTCCATGCGAGTGAGTGCCGCATAGATCGTCGCGCTGCCGATCCCAGCCGCCTCGGCGATCTCCAACCCGTACCAACCCTTGCGCGGACGCTCCAGCATCGTGTTGAAAATCGCGACGACGTTGTCCGTGATTCGGAGCTGGGCGGGCATAGGCTATCCAAAGTTTTGCATAGTTCACCCGCGACGGCGCTCGCCACAGCTTTAGAAGGTCTTTCGCCGGGGCCGCGCTCCGGTGCCTTACGGGTCTATCAAGCGCGTGACGAACAGCGCTTGTCCATTGGTTGCCTGGCAGCGCAATCGGGGGGCGCTGCTGGCAGCACGGACC
>JBAPMC010000351.1:0-2152 GCA_049278415.1 Solirubrobacteraceae bacterium | reverse complement strand
TCAGCGCCAATAGTGAGCGATTCGGAGTATGTGCCGCTGACGTAGACGTTGCCGCAGTTCGTCTCGCTTTTTTCCTCTTCGCTGTTGTCAGAGTTTTCCGGCTTGTAGTCGTAGCTGCATGCGCCTGTGCCAGAATGCACATAGATAAGACCGTTTTTTGGCCAGGGAATAGTTTTTACTTCTTTTGCCGAGTTGGTCACAGTGAGCTTTTTGATGCTACCTTCCATAACGATGTGTGTTACGCCGCTGAATTCGTCTTCTTTTTCTACATATGCTCCAAGCGTCGTATCGCTGGTGGGAGGGAGCAGTTCGGCTCCTTTCGTACTGAACGTTCCGGACGAGGTGTTGTACGTAGGGCTACCCGAGCATCCGCCTTCGTTATAAGTTCCCCCGTTGATCTCAATGACGTCCGCCGGGCTATGGCCTTTACGTCCAAACGAAGCTGATCCGCACACATCGGCCGCGTCATTTGTGTGCATTGGACCGTTGACGGCATCGCCCGATGTGAATTGAATGGATACGCAGTTGCTGGGCCGTTCCGAATACTTTTTTTTGCTGCAACCGCTTGATTTGGAATAGAGACCTGGATCCTCCGTCTCGTAGTTGGTGTAGTAGACGTAGTTGAGGAAGCCTGTAACCTGAAAAGTCGCTACGAGCGCGCGTTTGCTTTTGCCAGCGGTTCCAAACGACTCTATCCGGAAGGTGTTGACCGCGGCGCCTTTTGACTCGATCATCGATTCGAATGGCTTTGAAGTACTGCATTCTTTTAGTGCTCCAGCGGTGCTGGCCACCAACAGCTTGATTTCGTACTGCTCATTTTCTTCCTGCGGCACTTCACCGCTTGGCGTTTTACAGGTCTCCCAGTAGTCAGGGTTGGCCTGCATCTGGTACTCGTACTCTTGAACGCCGGCCAATGCCGCGTAGTAAGCTTGCTTTTCCGTGGAGTCCCTATGGGAGAGATTGATGTCGCCGTTGGTGGCTGTGAATGCCGCCACAGCCAGCAGACCCCCGACGAACAAGACGCCGAGTACCACAATCATCACAAAGCCGTCCTGTCCGCAAGCACCACGTATACGTTGAGCCAGGCGGGCTCGTAGAGTAAATGCTCGGTGCTCGGGGGGGGCTGAAAAGATCACTGACATGGGGCGTCGTGGATAGGGGTTTCGGAATTGGGCACGCTAAACGAGAAAGTGACCTGTGCACTCAGGTCCACACCACGATTCAACGTATTGCGGTCGTTGGCTTCGGTATGGAAGTTCATCTTGACCGAAGCAGTTTCATGCGCTGTGGTGGTGGTGAGTTTCCCTTTTTCGGCGAGTGATTTGAGTTCTTCAATGGTGTTCAGAGGGAGAGCTCCCGTGCTTTCGGACGCTGACGCATATTTGTAATATTCGAATATCGGGATGGCTTTGCCACCGGATTCGCTTTCAGAGACGCCGTTTACCAGCGTCACTTCGGAGGTTGGGGTCGTGGGGAATTTGAATTCTGGCCAGGACCCGCTGTTGCTCTTGTAGGTCTTGTCTACCAGCTTTCCGTTTTTCCCGTTTGCTGTGAAAACGATTCTGTGTTCGTAGGCTGTTGCAAGTACAGCTGTACTTCCGTAAGAGCTGACAAATCGCATTTCGCTTGGAGTGCTTTCGGACTGGACGGGAGTAAAGCCTGGGGAAAGGCAGGAGGAATGCAGCTCGTCCACCACCTTTGTCATGGCAACGCGTCCAAGCTGATTGGCCTGCACCCTGTCTTGGATAGCTGTAGTGTGGCGCAGCGATATATCGAGGATGGAGAAGAGCGCCAAGAGCACAACTACTCCGGCAGCCAGTGCCACAACGAGCTCAATGAGCGTGAAACCGAGCTCATCATGTAGAGACAAAGAGGGTATGGGCTGTCGAGGAGTCAGCATGAGCTCTGTTCCGACTTGACTGTGACGCTGTTTTCGGTAGTACCAAATTTACTACTTTTCGCATTAAGGTAAATATTCTCCACGAATTCGGATTCGGATGTGGTTTCGTAACCAAGCGTATACGTTTGTTTCGTTTTCGAATTGTAGAGGCAAAGCGCATACTTGCCAAATGGTTGATACGGGTGTTCCAGATGGCCGTTCTTTGCATTCTGTTCGTGAATGTAGACAGATTTGGTGGCATTGACCGCCACT
>JBAPMC010000350.1:0-14013 GCA_049278415.1 Solirubrobacteraceae bacterium | reverse complement strand
GATCGATCTTCTGATACCTCGTGGTGGAGAGGGACTGAAGACGGCGCTCAAGGAAGTCGCAAGCGTTCCGGTCATCTACGCAGCTTCGGGCAACTGCCACGTATACGTAGACGCCTCCGCCGACATGGAGGATGCGCTTGCGATCACCCTGAACGCCAAGACTCAGCGTCCGGGCGTGTGCAATGCCGCCGAGACGCTGCTCGTCCATGGGGATATTGCGCCCGCCTTTCTACCGCGCGCTCTGGCGCTGCTTGGCGCCGCCGGCGTGCAGCTACGCGTGGACGAGCGTGCCTACGAGCTCGCCGGCGATGGCGCCGCCACCGTTGCGGCTGTCCAGGAGGATTGGGACACCGAGTATCTTGCGATGACCCTCGCGGTTGCGGTCGTGGATTCTGTTGAGCAGGCGATCGAGCACATCGGACGCCACGGCTCCGGGCACTCGGAGGCGATCCTCACAAACGACACCGCCAGTGCGCGTGCATTCCAACTAGGCGTTGACGCCGCCTGCGTGTATGTCAACGCATCAACGCGCTTCACCGATGGGGGCGAGTTCGGGATGGGGGCGGAGATCGGCAACTCGACGCAAAAGCTCCACGCTCGCGGGCCGATTGGGCTGCGCGAGCTATGCACGTTCAAGTATCTCGTCGAAGGCAGCGGCCACGTTCGCGCCTGAGACCGCGCCTTCTGCGGGAGCGCCCACAACAAGCATCGGGATACTCGGCGGCATGTTCAACCCGCCCCATGTCGCACACCTTGCTCTGGCGCATGCGGCTGTGAGCGATCTGGGACTGGAGCGAGTGCTGCTCACGCCAGTGCTCATCCCACCGCATAAGCCAGCCAAGTGGGATCCGGGTGCGGAGCATCGACTGCGCATGTGCTCGCTTGCGGTGCAAGGAGACCCGCAGCTGGGCATTTGCAAGCTCGAGCTCGAGCGCCCTGGCCCGTCCTACACAATCGATACTCTGCGAAGCATCCATGCCAGCGAACCCGACGCAGAGCTGATCCTGATCGTCGGCGCAGACATGGCTCGAACACTTGGCTGCTGGCGTGAGCCACAGGAGATCCTGAAGCTTGCACGGCTTGCGGTGGCCGGACGTGAGGGTTCATCGCGTCGGGAAGTGCTCGACGCGCTCGCTCCACTGGGGGGTGAGGACCGGACTGTGTTCCTTGACATGCCGCGCCTCGACGTTTCCTCCTCGCTTGTTCGTCGGCGCTTGACGTCGGGTGCACCGATCGATGAGCTTGTGGGTCCAGCGGTTGCCCGCTATATCTCCGAACATGAGCTCTACGGCCGTCAGCCGATTGGCCGTACGCAGGAGGCAGGGTGGTGAACTCGCAGGAGCTGCTAGCCGAGATCTGCCGCTACGCGGAGGACAAGAAGGCCAGCGAGCTGGTCGAGCTGGATTTGCAGGGAGTGCTCGGTTACACCGACTGGTTTGTGATCTGCTCAGGGAACACCGAGCGCCAGACCAAGGCGATCCATGATGGGATTCTCGAGGGGCTCAAGCACGACCACAAAGTATTGCCGCGGCGGGTGGAGGGCGTTACAAGCGCCGATTGGATACTGATGGACTATCTAGATGTGGTGGTCCACATCTTCACTCCAGCCACCCGCGAGTTCTATCGCCTGGAGCAATTGTGGGGAGAGGCTCCGGTGGGTAGGGCTCAGTCGCCTACTGAGACTGCGGCGGACGCACCATGAGCCGCAATGGCGGACTGCCGGCAAAGCGCACTTCGCGCTTGAGCTCGAACCCGAGGCGTTCGTACAAGACGGCGTTGCGCTCACTGGAGGCCTCGAGATATGCGGGCAGCTGCTCCTCGTCGCAACGGTCGAGCGTTGGGCGCATGAGCCTGCTGCCAAGACCCTGTCCCTGGGCTGCGGGGGCGACGCCGATATAAGCGAAGTAGTAGTGCGGGCCACGTAGGTGGCGCCACTCGATCAAGGCGAGCAAACCTGCTGCTCTGTGCAAGTGAAAGCCAAAGCAACCACCCTGCAGCAGGGCTATGTGTGGTGGCGTGCTCCAACTACCCGGTGGCAGCGAGAGAGCCGCCCCGGTCAGCCCACTCGAAGTCCAAGCATGGCCGCGCGGGAGCACCAGCCGGCGAAGCTCTATCCCGAAAAAGCGCCGCAGCCGCGCGGATCGGCTGCTCTCATCTGGCATCAACCAGCTGAAGATCGGATCCTCCAGGAACGCCTCGGCCAACCTCTCTGTCAAGCGACGCGCGTCGTTCACGCTCGCCTCGCGTAGGTCGGATTCGTCATCTATGGATGACGTGTTCGTTCCGGGTGTCGATGAGCCGGCAGCCCGCCATCCCTCTCCGCGCATAGATGTCTTTATACCGCTCCTTGGAACACAACGCTCATGTCGCAATCCCGCCAGACTTTCGCCTGCGTGTCGGTCACACTGAATGCATGATTGAAGATTTTGAGCGTTGCTATCAGGCCGCCAGCTCAAGGGACCCGCGCTTTGACGGGTGGTTCATCACGGCTGTCACCTCCACCGGCATCTACTGTCGACCGAGCTGTCCGGCGATGACCCCGAAGCGCGAGAACGTGCGCTTCTACCCCTCCGCAGCGGCGGCGCAGCAGGCTGGCTTCCGCGCCTGCAAGCGCTGTCGCCCGGACGCGGCGCCGGGCTCACCCGAGTGGGATGGTCGTGCCGACGTCGTCGCACGCGCAATGCGCTTGATCGCCGATGGCGTGGTAGATCGCACGGGCGTGCCCGGCCTTGCTGAACGACTGGGATACAGCGTTCGCCAGCTCCAGAGAATGCTTGTGGCCGAGGTGGGTGCGGGGCCAATTGCGATCGCTCGTGCTCAGCGCGCACAGACTGCACGCGTGCTGATCGAGACCACCACGCTCACGATGACCGAGATCGCATTCGCGTCAGGGTTCTCGAGCGTCAGACAGTTCAACGACACGATCCGCACCGTGTTCGCTACAGCTCCCACACAGCTGCGTCGCAAGGCGGATGACGCCTCCGCCCGGCCTGAGGCCACACCGGGCGCGCTGGTGCTCAGGCTTCCCTTCCGCCGTCCATTGTGTCCTGAGAACCTGTTCGGGCATCTGGCCGCAACGGCCGTTCCGGGGATCGAGGAAGTCCGCGGCGACACATACCGTCGCACTATGAGGCTCACCCACGGACCCGGCATAGTCGAGCTCACGCCCGCGGCGGAGCACGTGACATGCCGCATGATGCTCGCCGACCTGCGCGACCTGACCACCGCGATCGCACGCTGCCGGTGGCTGCTTGACCTCGACGCCGATCCTGTTGCGATCGACGAGCTGCTTGGCTGCGATCCCGAGCTGGCTGCCGTCGTTGAGAGATCCCAAGGACGCAGGGTGCCTCGCTGCGTGGAGGGAGCAGAGCTCGCCGTACGCGCTGTGCTGGGACAACAGGTCTCAACAGCCGCGGCTCGTACGCACGCCGCTCGCATCGTGGCTCAATGCGGCGAGCCGGTGAGTGACCCGCACGGCGCTCTCACCCATCTCTTTCCAGCCCCCGAGGCGCTGCAAGAGATGCACTTGGCGATGCCCGCCGCTCGCAGACGCAGCCTCGTCGCGCTCGTCGAGGCGTTGCGCTCGGGGCGCCTGTCGCTCGACCCGGGGTGTGACCGGGCCGAGGCGATGTCGATCCTCTCAGAGCTGCCCGGCTTTGGGCCCTGGACCACCCAGGTGATCGCTATGCGAGCCCTCGGAGACCCAGACGCCTTCCCCGCCGCCGACCTGGGAGTGCGCCGTGCCGCCGAATCACTCGGCCTGCCCACATCGCCCGTCGCGCTCACCGCGCGCGCCGAGCGCTGGCGGCCGTGGCGGGCCTATGCGGTGCAATACCTCTGGTCGGCCACACCTCATCCCATCAACCACTGGCCGCAGCCAACGAACAGCAATGGCGCCGTCAACCTCGTCAAGGAGGCAGCATGACACTGAGCACGACATCCCCCTCAACCATCACCACGTCCATGGACAGCCCGATCGGCGAGCTTACCCTCACCGCTGTTGGCGGTGTGCTCACTGGTGTGCACATGAACGAACAGCGCCACGCCCCAAAAACTCCAGCTGCCTACAAACGCGACGATGCCGGACTCGCGCATGCCGTGGAGCAGCTGAACGCCTACTTTGCCGGCGAGCAAACTGATTTCGACCTGCCGATGACTATGCACGGAACCGAGTTCCAGCGCCGTGTGTGGGCGAGCCTGTGTGAGATCCCCTACGGCGAGACGATCAGCTATGGCGAGCTCGCTCGCTGGGTAGGCAACCCCAAAGCCTCACGCGCGGTCGGTCTCGCCAACGGACGCAACCCGGTGGCGATCATCGTTCCCTGCCACCGCGTGATCGGCGCCAATGGCAGCCTCACCGGCTATGGGGGAGGCCTCGAGCGCAAGGTGTGGCTGCTGGAGCACGAGACCGCTCATAGATCTGGACCCGTCGGCCCCGGGGGTCAAGCACAGCTGGATCTAGGGACCAGGGTCGCGCTCTGAGCGCTGGTACGGTTTCCTCGGTGAGGATCGCCAACGTGCACGAGAGTCGCTCACGCGAGCTCGCCATTGGTCATATCAAAGGCGTATGGCGAGATCTCGGCCGCGCAGCCGGCTCGCGCACCGTCGGCTTGCAGCGCATCGACATCGCAGCGGGATGCTTCTCAACACCTGCGCACGACCACGGCGCCGACGAGGAGATCTTCTTCGTGCTGAATGGCGAAGGACTGCTGTGGCAGGACGGTGAGACATTTGAGGTGCAGGCCGACGATTGCATCGTGCACAGACCCAAACGCGGCCCGCACACATTGCGCGGCGGATCTGACGGACTTGACGTGCTTGTGTTCGGGCAGCGGCGAGACGCTTCGCTCACGGCGCTACCACGGGCGGGCATAGCCTGGTCCTTCCCCCGTTGGATAGAGCTTGGAGAGAGCGATCATCCATTCGCCCGCGAGGCGGCCGCCGGTGCTCCGGAGTGTCCGCAGCCGACGCCAGAGCGACCGCGCAACCTGGTGGCGCTCGCAGATGTGCCCGCGATCTTCGATGGTCGGGCTCGCCAAGCGGGGAAGGCTGCCGGAGCCCTCGCCACGGGCCTTAACCACGTCAAGCTGGCAGCTGGAGGGCAGGGGGCTCCTGCACACTGCCACTCCCAGGAGGAGGAGCTGTTCGTGGTGCTTGACGGCAGCGGTGTGCTTGAGCTATGGGCAGACGGGCAGAGTCCTGAGGAGCATGACCTGCGCGCGGGAGACGTGGTCTCGCGTCCCGCCGGAACGGGTGTTGCGCATGCGCTTCGTGCAGGCCCTGGGGGTCTCACCTATCTTGCCTATGGGACCCGTGAGCCGAACGACATGTGCTTCTACCCACAGTCGGGACGAGTCTCACTGCGGGGCCTGGGCATCGCTCTGCGTTCTCCGGAGATCGACTACCTGCCTCGTTAGCCTTCTGCCGGGGGCTATACGAAGTCAACCAGGGAGTTTGCGTCTCTGCGGGTGGGGCGTCTCACCGCGGGTGAGCATGGCCACAAAACGCTCGATGCGCCGGGCTCGCGTGTCCGCGCGCTTGGCGTTGTGGATTCGCAGCAGGATTGCGTAGCGGTTCTGGCGCGTGAGAATCTCGAACATGGCCTGTGCCTGGGGAGTCCTACGCAAAGCATCCGCGAGGTCCTCGGGCACCTCGATTGCGGCCTGGCCGGCATAGGCCAGCTCCCAGCGCCCGTCGGCCCGAGCCTGCTCGACAGCGGCGACGCCTGCCGGGCGCATGCGGCCTTCGCCGGTCAATCGCTCAACGATGCCAACGTTGCGCTTAGACCAGGAGCTGCGTGCGCGTCGCGGGGTGAAGCGCTGACGGTAGGTGCGCTCATCCAAGCGTCCAACCTGGCCGTCGATCCAGCCGTGGCAGAGTGCCTCCTCGAGCGCCTCGTCGTAGGTGAGGCCGGTCGGCTGGCTGACGCCCTTCTTCGCCAACCTCAGCCAGACCCCCGCCGGCTCTTGGTCGTGCTCTACCAGCCATGCTCGCCACCCAGCGGCGTCTGGGACGGTCAATATCGGCTGCCCATTGGTCATCGGCATAGCCTCGCAGTCTCGACAGCGCGGCGCCACGGCAGTTGGGGTCACACCGCACATAGCCACCACGATTGCCACCATCAAGCGAATGGCACGGCGAACGAGCGCTGACACCCAGGCAGCGATCTTGCGGCGAGTACGCACAATCCCTCCGGGCTACGTGCGTACCTACGGTGACGTCTCGCCCGGCGCCCCACGGCTAGCGGGCTACGTGCTGAGCCATGCCGACGCCGATGACGCTCCGTGGCATCGCGTGGTGCGGGCCGACGGGTCGCTCGCCAAGGGAGCCCGTCAGAGGCGCCTGCTCGAAGCCGAGGCAGTTCCCTTCCGTGGGGAGCGGGTAGTGCTGTCGAGTGCGCGGCTCGATGACTTCGACGCAGCCTGATAGGACAAGCTGATGATCTACACACTGAACTACGCGATTTAGAGCCTGAGCGGAGCCGATGCTGGAACTGCACTTTGCAATCTCACAGCACTTCCTGGATGACCGCGGACAGCGGGCGGGTTTCATCCTGCTGGGCTCCTTCCTGGCGACGTTCCTCTTCATCCGCACGAGCGCTCGTCTGATCCGCAACCCCAAGATCACTTGGTGGCCGGGCAGCGTAACCACCAAGAGCGGATTGCACCTGCATCACCTGGTTTGGGGAATCGTGCTCATTCTGGTCTCGGGGTTCCTCAACTTCGTCTTGAAGCCAGGCAGCCCTTGGCGCGAGGTCTTTGCGGCCGCTTTCGGCGTGGGCGCTGGGCTGACCCTGGACGAGTTTGCGCTCTGGGTGCGCCTCGAAGATGTCTACTGGTCGAACGAGGGACGATCTTCAATCGACGCGGTTGTGGTCGCGGCCCTGCTTGGGGGTCTGATCGTGCTCGGCATCGCGCCGTTTGACATCTCAAATCGAGCATCGCCGATCAGCTCGCTCGTGGTGGTGATCGTGATCGACCTGATCTTCTCCACGATGGCGATTCTCAAGGGCAAGCCGATGCTCGGCCTGATCGGCGTGTTCGTTCCGCCGGTGTCGATGGTGGGCGCGGTGCGCCTAGCGGCGCCCACCTCACCATGGGCACGCCGACGCTATCCGCCCGACGGGCATCGGATGGCACGCTCGCAAGTGCGGTTCAAGCGCGTGCGCGAGCGCAGGCGCTGGCTGATGAACGCGATCGGGGGGGCGCCCAGCCAGCCAGTCGACAGCGAACCGTGACCGCAGCCAGATCGACCGGATACCATTTGAGCTGGGGATGTTGGGACGAACGACCATGGTTGTCGCTGTGCTCGCCCTCGGGACGGCGCCTGCTACGGCAAACGCCACATCCCGGGACGTCGCCTCTACGCACGCCTACATCCGGGCCAACTATGCATTTACTCGTGCCACTGAGGCAAAGGTCAAAGTCGCCCAGGCAAACATCGAAGCCGTCACCCGAAAGCTCGGTCAGCAGTGCCCAATGGTCGGCGCCGGCTCACCCCAGAACGAAGAATCACAACATCTCAGCTATGAGGTAGTGGTGGCGCTATGGTCAACCTCCTTCGGCGCCGACGCCGGGCCGATCAGGACCTTCGCGGCAGCCGTAAAGCGATTGCAATGGAGCAATCACAGGCTTACGCACATAGCGCAGAGCTATGCCACGGATCTGCACGAGCTGGCTACGTTGCCGCTGCCCGACGTCTGCGGTGATGTGCTCGCATGGAAGGGCAGTGATTTCAAGGTAGTCCCGGCAACTACAACTGAGCTCGATCGGCGAGTGGAAGAGATCGAACCAAAGACAATCCCACCGTCTTTGCTGGCTCGGTATGAGCTGCCAGCGGACGAGCGCATGCTGGCCTCCACAACACACTTGGAAAAGAAGCTCGAGCAGACAGAAACCGTGGTTGGCTTCAACGATTGGGATCTAGCGTTGGAAGCGCTGGGACTGAATCAGTAAGACACGTCAACGGCCGTGCCGGCTTTGGTCATGGCCATGTGTCCTCGTCATCGCACGGTAAACACTGAAGGCCGTGCTGGGTCGGCTATTTGACGACACCCTTGTCGATCAGGCTCCGGGCGCAGTCGGTGATCGTCTCTTTGCTGGGTCGAGGCGACCAGCCGAGAAGGGTCTTGGCCTTATCGCTTGAGGTCTCCGTCCTCCTGCCGAGCTGGCCCACTACTGAGCGGACGCTGGGATCGAAGATCGCCATCGCACGCACGAGCAGGTTCGGCACGGTCCGCGTTGGAACCTTTGCCGCAGTCTCCCCGAGACCGTTGCGCAGCGCCTCGGCGACCTCCACCATCCATTGGAAGGACTCGGCTGCGATGAAGCGCTCACCCGCCGCCTCGGGAGCACTCATCGCCCTGAACTGAAGATCGGCGACATCGCGGACGTCCACGATGTTGAAACCGATCCGCGGCACGCCGGGCATTCCCCCCAGCAACCGCTCTACTATTCCGATCGAGGAGGAGAGATTGTCGCTTAGCACGGGGCCAAGGATGGCGCCGGGGTTCACCACCACCAGCTTCTCGGTCTCACCCCGCTCGCGCACGAAATCCCATGCTGCGAGCTCAGCGAGCGTCTTCGACTTCGCGTAAGGCGTCAGCTTGGGATTGTCAGGGTCGCTCCAGTCATTCTCGGTAAGCGACGACGAGCCGGGCTCAAGGCCACCGGTGATCGCAGCGATCGAGGAGGTCACCACCACACGCTCCACGCCCGCGTCGAGGCTCGCCCTCAGGACCCGCAAGGTTCCCTCCCGCGCGGGCACTATCAGCTCGTCAGGATCCTTCGGCTGCGTCGACGGGAAGGGGGAGGCCACATGCAGGACGTAGTCGCATCCGCTGACAGCCTGCTCCCAGCCCGCCTCATCGCACAGGTCCGCGGCCACTACCGAGAGACGGTCGCTGCCATCGACCTCGCCAGCGATCGCGGCACGGAGCGCCGCCTCGCGCGAGAGGTCTCGCACGCTCGCACGCACCATGTAGCCGCGACGTAGAAGATCGATCACGCACCAACTACCCAGGAATCCCGAGCCGCCCGTCACGAGAACGGTCTTCATCTGTGCTTGGGAGGCCTCCATTGAAGGCGACAGTATGACTGCTAGGCGAGCTCATAGCGCCCCGGCCCCCTACCTCACCTGGGCGCCAGCCACGACGCACGAGAGACTCGCCTACGGGCAAGGAGAGCCAAGCAAAGAAGAGGAGCCAGCCAGTATGCGGGGATCTTCAGGAATGGCTCTTACCAAGCTGCTCTCCAACCCTGTTGGACCCTTGAAGACGCTGCTTGAAGGACCGCCATCGCCGCCACGTCGGCGATCGGTGCGGTCAAGCCAAGCTGGCCAAACCATTGCGGTTCGGCATCCTCGCGCTGGCCGGATCATCGAGGCCGTCGTCCGGGTCCTAGTAGAGCGGCAGGAGCCGATGCAAGCCAAGGCGATCCACGCGGCCGTCGAGACGTTGCTCGGGGAGTCGGTGCGCTGGGCATCGGTCAAGGCTGCCCTGGCCGCCAACGTCGCTGGTCCGTCACCTCGTTTCGTGCGGGTGGCGAGAGGTTGTTACGGTCTCAGGCGCCAGTGAGCGGAAACGGACTCCACGCCCGAGCAGTTCGGGATTGCCCGGCCAGCGTCCTAGTCTTATGCCCATCACGACAAGGGCTCACAGACGAAATCACACGGTCTCGGCTGGATACATTGCTCGGTTTGCCCGCAACGGCCAAGTCACGGTGCATCACGCCACGAAGGGCGTTTTAGACATCGGCCCGAAGGCGGTTGGTTACCAAAACGACTTCTGGGGTTCTGAGAAGCTATCGCGTCAAGTCGAGCAGGCATTCAACAAGTGCGAGAATCCCGTCCTTCGGATGCTGCGAGACCTCCCACGGCATTGGCCCCTGGCTACTGCGGATCGCGCGGCCCTTGCACAGTTCCTTGCAATCCATGTGATCCGAACGCCGGCCTTCGGGGCGTTCATGCGTGGTGTCGGCGAGCGTGCGCGTGAGGAAGCTATCCGCGATGTCGCTGAGCAGCATGGACTTTCGGAGGATGCAATAGCCGCAGCGGGTTCCAAGCTGTTGAGAAGCCAGCACAATCATGTTCTGACGCTGCTTGGACAAATCGGTCGGATTGGCGGCATGTTCAGCAGTATGCAGTGGACGCTGGTGCAGTTCGATCAAGACTGTCTCATTACCTCCGACCAGCCCGTGGTGATGCTTCCACTAATCCCGGCCCCGATATCGCCTGCATCTTCGGTGCCGGCTTCTGGCATCTCGAATATTATTGAGGCACGCCTTACGCTTGACCCACGTCAAGCACTTTTGATGACGTGGGCTGACATACCCGATACACCGCATCCGCTCGATGGAACCCACAAGCAGGCGTGCAGCATCAATTGTGCTGTCAGAGCACAGGCCCTTGAAGAATGGGTGTGCCGCCCGCAGGCAGCGCCACCGTTCTTTCGCCGCCCATACTGGAACAGTCGATTTATGCCATATCGACTGAGCTACTTTCTGGCTACACGGTGCGGGTTGCCGCCCAATCGCGGCGACATGCAGCGACTGATCGTCTCATGTCTAGGATCATTGAGGAAAACGCACCGCGCGATCAAATAAAGTGGGTGACTATCGCGTAGCCTTGTCGCTGAATGATTTGCGCCTGGTCGGTGGCGCCATTGTGATCGTGACGCCTTGGTCCCTCGCGTAGTTCAGGGCAATGTAGAGCAGTTCGGGCTCGCCCCAAAACGCATCGAGCATCATTATGAACGTATCGGCCTGCTTGGTCTGTGCGCTTTGGACAGCTTCGACGAACTCTCCGGCGTCATGCTCCCGGAGGTACACTTCCCATCTTCCTGGTTGTTCGGTAATACGTACCGTGCCATGACCTTCACTATACGCTCACCGGAAGTCGCAGTCGAGCATCATCAGCTCAACGCTGCTAGCGCGGCGACATCAGATACTCAGCAATTGTCGCCGCTGTGAGGGGTGCCCCTGGCGTCGGGTGCCAATCAATTAGCTTTTCGACATACTGTTCATATGTGATGTCGTTTGGCTTCGTCACCCGCACGAGTCGCGGATCGGCTAGACCTGCCAACAAGACCGCCAGCAGCAGCGTGTTGAAGTAGAGCCGTGACCAAAGGACGAACGCATCTTCGGCATAAATCGGTCCGTTGCTGTTCCACATCCCGCCGTTCGTAGTCTCGATACGTTTGCCGGCGTCATCGGTATGGGCGGGCCGCCCGTGAAGGAACTCGCTCAGGATGCCATACAGCCACACGACCCAGCCACCGTCTGCCAACAACTCGTCGCCGGACTCCTCGAACCGAGGAAACGGGTCGCACTGCGCCAGCTTCCGTCGTACGGTCTTGATCCACAAGCGCCCGGCCTGATTGCCGTGTTGCCAGTTAGTGAAGGAGCGCTTGTTCGGCAGTACCTTGAAATACACGGCAGCAAGCATCGCCTCCAGCGCAGGTCGAAGTGTGCCGATCGATTGCCGATAGAAGCCTGTCAGCGCAGCATAAGCAGACGCTTGAAACTCATCAGTCGCATTCAGTACGGCCACAGCTAGAGGGTCGTCGTTCGGGTCGCACAGCGCCTGGATATCGAGAACCATGCCTAGCCAATAGCCCCAAGCGGCATAAGCGTGATGTAGGACTTCTCCATGTCGCTCGCTGGTGCGGAGTGCAACATCGTCCGGCAGGTTGACTATGCCGTTCCAGGTGTATTGGTCGATCAGATCGACGGCTTCTGGTTCGGAGTCGGGATGGATAGCAAACGCCTCCGGCGGGAGCTTTTGTCGTCGTGCCCGAAAATTATCAGGAGAATCACTCGTCATACCTCTCGCTCCTCGTCTCAGCGCTTCACCACGTGAGCTATCAAAGGGGCAAGCTTTTCCGGCACGGTGTTATGTTCAACGTAATATTCAGCCAACTGTCGAGCGTACAGCGGCTTCGTAGTCCCAAATAGTTTCCGGAATGCCGCGCTCCGCTTGTCCGCCGCCGCAAACTCTGTTTGGACTTCGGCGGGTGATCGCCCCGAGACAGTGGCGACATCTGCCTCCGGGATATAGTCCTCGATCTCTCCTTCTCGCAAGACAATGACTCCATATTTGCGGAGGTCGCTGCGCAGCTTGGCGTCAGTTGAGTCGTCAACAGGTCTGTCGGTTTGATTGAAGTAGCTGACGAGACTTCGGCAGGTGGAATCCCCGAGGAAGTCCTTATCAAGGATTGCGCGCGTCTCGATCTCGAAGCTGTCGAGTATCTTCAAGAAGCTCAGCACGCTGCCCTTGCCATTCAGCTCGACCACGGAGACCCGCTCACGGTCAAAGTCGAGCACTTGGCCGCTGGATTGGACGAGGGTTGACAGTGGTGGAAGCAAGAATCGCTCGGTCGCGCCTTCTACGAGCAGGACACGCCGCGCAAAGAACATCTCGGCGGTGTCTCGGGTTACATACCGTGCGAAGGCTGGATCGGCGAGTCTCGTGGGTGCCTGAAACACCTTGGTGGCCGCGCCACGCTTCTCGATTCTTACGATATCACGCGGTGCCAAGGTCGCCAGCAGCGATGGCGAGTGGGTCGTCAGAACGACTTGCGCCTTGTCGTCCCCACCGATACGCCTGATAAGGGAGGCAAGACGGCGCACGCCGTGGGGCTGAACAAAGGCGTCAGGCTCCTCGACGGCGAAGACCTTGACGTAGCTCGTGCGTGCTCGCAAGACCAGCTCAAGCATCGCAATTATGACGGCGCTTTGCGTACCAGTGCCCATCCGTGAGACGTTGGTCTGGCGACCACCTTCAGTGACAAGGATTTCGAGATAACGCAAAAACTCAGCCGGGTTGTTCTCGCGCGTGAGCTGAAACGCGATGTCTTCGACGTAGGACACGACTCGTGCATCAGCGATCATGGTGTCTTTTTGATCGGCAAAGACCTCCTGCAACTTGCTATTGACTTGCCGAAGCAAATCGATCAGCGCTTCATACTGGGGGGCCGCCTCAAGTACAGCCTTCATCAGTTGTCCGTAAGGCGTCCACTGGGAAGCCTGAAGGTCATCCTGGACCGTACGCTGCGCGTTGACCTTCACCACTTGCGCCAGCACTCGGCGTAGATCAGTGGTCTTCCGATGTACCGTGAACCCCCACAGGTTCACCAGAAGCGTCGGGCGTGGCGTACCGGCCTCGGCCTCATCGTCGGCGCCGTCATCGTCCGATGCTGCGCCTGGGTCGGTCGCCGGGATGGTCAGAGTCAGGATGATCTCAGGCGATTCCTTGCTTGCGAGAGCGCCCCGCTGCTTCTGATTTGTGGCAACCCCCATGAGGTGACGCTTATCGTCGGCGGTGATGTCTCCGAGTGTGGCTTCTATCACGATGGACTTGCCTGGCATGTAGTAATCATCTGGGGTCGCACGCAGGTTGTATGGTGTGCGCGAACCAAGCACCCAATCGAGGGCGGTGACGATGTTCGACTTGCCGGCGTTGTTAGAACCGACCAAGACGATATGACGCGAGGGGACCGCAATCTCGATTTGGCCTTCAATACTCCGAAAGTTGGTGACAGCCAGCTTGGTCAGTCTCATAGCAACTATTGTACGCTTCTACGTTGTGATTCCCGCGTCGCACAAGCGGCATTTGGGCGGCATAGGATCGCTCGATTCACGTCAACGCGGGAAGGCTGATCGCCGACGAACCTGGCCACGTGAGGCTAAGCGATGCTAGCTTCGCCCCCCGATCACAGCTCGCCGCGAGTGACAACCCCTTTCCCCAGTAGTTGGCGATTAGAGCCCCAGTGAACGTATCTCCTGCGCCGACGACGGATCTGATCTCGTGGGGTGCGACAGCGGCGTATCGTGACCAAGTTGCTCCGCTAGAGGCGGCAAACCGCCCGCCGGCGCTGCCTTCGGTCACAACGACCGCTGTATCCGGTTTGACGATCTCACTCCAGCTATCCCGTCCGAGCATCTTTAGCGCGGTCCTGCTCTCGCTCTCGTTACATATCAGTAGGTTTGCGCCGGTAGCGAGCACGGTGAGTAGCGA
>JBAPMC010000349.1:0-5807 GCA_049278415.1 Solirubrobacteraceae bacterium | reverse complement strand
CGGTAGGAGCGCTCAAACGCCTCTCCGCCAGCCATCTCGAACACAACGTCCACCTCGCTGCCTCCGTTTGCCTCGATCAGCCGCTCGGTGAGTCCCTCGGGAGCGGAGTCGATCGCAACGTCTGCGCCGAGATCGAGCGCCAGCTGGCGCTTCTCCGGGCTCGAGGCGGTGGCGATCACCCTGCCGGCGCCCAGGGGACGCCCGAGTTGCACAGCCAGTGAGCCGACGCCACCGGCGGCGGCGTGCACAACCACGCTCTCGCCGTCCGCCACGCGGCCGGCGGTGCGGTACAGATGCCAGGCGGTGAGCCCCTGGATCAAGATGGCAAGCGCTGTGGCGTCATCGAGACCGTCGGGGATCGGGAAGGTGAGCTCACGCGGAGCGATCGCATACTCGGCATAGCCGCCCGAGGAGAGCAGCGCAACCACGCGCTCACCGCTGTCCTCGCGCACGCCCGCCACCTCCACCCCCGGTATCAGCGGCAGCGTGGCCTTCTTGACGTAAGAGTTGGTGCGCGTATGAGTATCGGCGAAGTTCAGCCCGGCACGACTCACACGGATGAGCACCTCCTCAGGCCCAGGCTCGGGGATGGACAGCTCCACGAGCCTCAACACCTCCGGGCCGCCGAACTCGGTCATCTGGATAGCGCGCACAGGGACTGAGGCTATAGGACGAACATCACGCGTCCGGTCCCTCACGGTGGACTGTGCGTGCCGAAACCACTGGCGCCAACCCATCCTTGTTCAACCACTAAATGCCAAACCATCCGTGCTCAACCATGGGTACTTCAGTAGGGTCCGCTCTGATGCCAATCACCGTTGTCGGATCAATCGCCTATGACGCCGTAAAGACGCCCTTCGGGGAGCGCGAGCGGATGCTGGGCGGCGCCGCCGTGCACTTCGCGCTGGCGGCCTCCTTCTTCGAGGAGGTGCTGGTGGTGGGACCGGTGGGCGATGACTTCGGCGAGTCAGAGCTCGATGTGATGCGTCGCCGTGGAGTGGACGTTTCAGACGTGGAGCGGGTGAGCGGCGGCAAGACCTTCTTCTGGCGCGGTGAGTACGGCTGGGATTTGAACTCGCGCGAGACGCTCGATACGCAGCTCGGCGTGTTCGAGGGCTTCCAGCCGAAGCTGTCCGCCCGCTCACGTGAGAGCGATGTGCTGTTCCTCGCGAACATCCAGCCCGGCCTGCAGCTCGAGGTTCGCGAGCAGATGCCCGTAGCGCGCTTCGTGGCGCTCGACTCGATGAACCTGTGGATCGACATCGCCCGCGATCAGCTCGTGAAGGCAATCGAGAGCGTGGACTGCCTGATCCTCAATGACGCGGAGCTGCGCCAGCTCACGGGCAAGCCGAACCTCGTGTCGGCGGCTCGCGAGATCTTGTCTTGGAGCCCACCCTCGGGCTCAGACTCCACGGGAGAGCACTCAACCGGCGAGGGGCGCGGACCGAGCGTGATCGTGGCCAAGCAGGGCGAGTACGGCGCGGCGCTCATTACTCGGGACAGCTTCTTCGCGTTGCCCGCCTATCCCCTGGAGACGGTGATCGACCCGACCGGCGCTGGTGACACGTTCGCAGGTGGGTTCGTCGGCTACATCGCCGCCCACTCGCACGAGGGTCTCTCAGACGAGCTGCTGCGCCGCGCGATGGCCCACGGAACCGCGCTTGCCTCCTTCAACGTTGAAGAGTTCGGCACCGAGCGAATCGAACGACTCACAGGTGAGGAGATCGCCGCACGCGTTGAGGAGCTGAGCGAAATGACTCACTTCAGCGGCGTGCCCGCAAAGCTGCGCGCCTAATCTGGGCACGTCGTCCAGGTAGTACTCTGCATAGGAGTGGATGCATGGACCTTCATCTGGCTGATGGTCTTCCTGAAGATCCCAATCGTGGCGCTCTTCTTGATCGTGCGCTGGGCGGTGCGCCAGACGCCGGAGGCGATTGGCGAGGACGGCGGGATCGGTCCGCGCCCGGGACCGCTTGACCCGCATCACCCACGCACACGCCTGCCGCGCAAGCCGCGCCGCGGGCCGCACGGAGACGCGCCGCTTACTCCACCTTCGCGCGTGCGTACGGTCCTCGCGCGCGGACGACTCGCGCAGCACTGAGGCACAACGCCCGCGCCACAGCGCCTTCATCCGCCCGATCTCGCATGCGACTTGCGCTACTTCGAGCGCACAGCGATCGCATGCGACACCTGTCGCGCCCGCGCCTGACAGAATCCTGGCGCAATGACACAACCCGCGCCCTCCTCGGTGCTCTCCGACGGCATGATCCTGCGACTCGTGGCCGACGGGCACATCAAGATCGACCCGTGGGATGAGACCCTGGTGCAGCCGGCGAGCCTCGATCTGCGCTTGGGGGACTCCTTCCGCGTGTTCCACAACCACAAGGTCACCGCCATCGACCTGCGTGATCCGCCAACGAACTTGACCGAGCAGATCAAGGTGGGCGAGGACGAGCCGTTCGTGATCCATCCCGGCGAGTTCTGCCTCGGGCGCACGCTCGAGCACGTGGAGCTGCCCGACGACATCGTGGCGCGCATCGAGGGCAAGTCGAGCCTCGGCAGGCTCGGTCTGATCGTGCACGCCACCGCCGGCTTCTGTGATCCGGGCTGGAAGGGGACGCTTACGCTCGAGCTCAACAACCTCACGCGCGTGCCGATCCGGCTGTATGCGGGCTTGCCAATCGCACAGCTGTCGTTCATGACGCTCGACGCTCCCGCGCTCAGGCCCTATGGCGACGCGACTCTTGGCAGCAAATATCAAGGCCAGGTCGAGGCGACAGAGAGTCGCTACGGTGGTGGTAGCCGACAGGAGACGAGATGAGCACTGAGCCACAAACTCGAGATGCGGTTGCGAACGGCGCGGAAGCCTCAGAGACGCTGACGGTCACCGACAACCGCACAGGCAAGACATACGAGCTGCCCGTGACCGACGGCACGGTGCGCGGAATGGACCTCCGCCAGATCAAGGTTGACGAGGACGACTTCGGATTGATGTCCTATGACCCGGCCTACATGAACACCGCCTCCTGCCGCAGTTCGATCACGTTCATCGACGGAGAGCAAGGCATCCTCCAGCATCGGGGCTATTCGATCGAGCAGCTGTGCGAGCACTCGAGCTACCTGGAGGTGGCCTACCTGCTGATCCACGGCGAGCTGCCCACCCAGAGCCAGCTGGACGAGTGGGTCTACGAGATCACGATCCACACGTTCGTGCACGAGAACGTCAAGGACTTCATGCAGGGCTTTCGCTACGACGCCAACCCGATGGGCATGCTGGTGGCCTCGGTAGGCGCTCTCTCAACCTTCTATCCCGACGCCAACCAGATCCACGACGAGCAGATCCGCGCGATCCAGATCATTCGCCTGCTCGCGAAGATGCCAACGCTGGCGGCGTTCGCCTTCCGCCACAACATGGGTCAGCCCTACGTTTACCCCGACAACGACCTCGCCTACGCCGGCAACTTCCTCGGGATGATGTACAAGATGACCGAGCTGAAGTACCAACCCGACCCGAGGCTCGAGCGTGCGCTCGACGTCCTGTTCATCCTGCACGCCGACCACGAACAGAACGCTTCCACGAGCGCGGTGCGCTCGGTGGGCTCAACCCAGGTTGACCCCTACTCGGCGGTGGCGGGCGGCGTGGCGGCGCTGTACGGACCACTGCACGGAGGCGCCAACGAGCAAGCGCTGAGGATGCTGCGCAGGATCGAGCGAGTGGAGAGAATTCCCGACTTCCTGGAGGGCGTGAAGGCAGGCAACGAGCGCCTGATGGGCTTCGGCCACCGCGTCTACAAGAACTACGACCCGCGCGCTCGGATCATCAAGCAGCACCTGGACGCGGTGTTCGAGGTGCGCGGCAAGAGCCCGCTGCTCGAGATCGCCACAGAGCTCGAGAAGCGAGCCCTCGACGACGACTACTTCACCTCGCGCAAGCTCTACCCAAACGTTGACTTCTACTCAGGCCTGATCTACGAGGCGCTCGGCCTGCCCGTGGCGATGTTCCCAGTGATGTTCGCGATCGGTCGCACCAGCGGCTGGATCGCGCAGTGGCTTGAGATGGTGCAGGACTCAGAGCAGAAGATCGCGCGACCGCGCCAGATCTATACGGGCGAGCGCGACCGCGAGTACGCGCCGATCGCTCAGCGCGGATAAGACGTCATCCGTACGGCCCGGATAGCGCCAACCGACATAACTCCAAATTTTGGGAAGAAATTTGGAGTTATTTGGAGTTGGGTGTCGCTCCTCGGCGAAGCGACTCCGACAGGTCGCTCACCGGACTGAAGACGTATCGATGTCCCTCTCGACGCCGCGTCAAAAGTCCGCGCTCATAGAGCTGGAGCAGATCGGTCCGGGCGGTCTCGTGGGTGACCCGGTGCTCAGCGGCATGCGTTTGATAGGCATACACGCGATCTGGATGACGAATCGCGTCTCCCAGTAGTGCCAGTTGTCTGTGGTTGAGACCATCTGAGCCTTCGATCAGCCTCTCTACATCACGGATCTCGCTCGCCTTGCGGTTGAGATAGACGTGCAACTCGTCGACGGCGCGCCTGATTGTCTTCAATTGGTGCAGGAGGAAGTAGGTTGTGTCACCTCCGTCGGTCTCCGTGAGGAGGAACGCACGACTGTATTGCGCCGGCGCCTCGCGCAAGATGCGCGAGATCGATAGGTACTCGGCAAGCCAATAGCCGTGGGCCCGCATGGCCCAATAGAAAAGTTCGCGGGCGGTGCGCCCGTTGCCATCCTCGAACGGGTGATCGTAGGCCAGCCAGAAATGCAGGAGGATCGCCCGCACCACCGGGTGGACGAAGCTATCCGACTCGTCCTCTCCCTGGTTGGCGAAATCACAGAGCGCCTGCAGTCGAGCGGGCAGCTCCGCAGCTGGTGGAGGCGTATGAATAACGCTCCCATCAGTAGCGTCCACAACCGCGATCCGCTCCTCATCGGGTCTTTGCAATCTTCCGGCCGCCGTCGGATCATCGAGGGTCCCCGCCGTGAGTATGCGGTGCAACTCCAGCACGGCGGCGAGCGTAAGCGACTCACCAATCTCCTCTCGCATGAACTCCAGGGCACGGTAGTTATTGAGAATCATCCGCTCGCTGCGATCAGTGGGCTCGCGGCCGGTTTGCAGAAGCTCCTTGGCGACCCTGCGAGTCGTTGTTGCGCCCTCGAGCTGGCTTGAGCGAATCGCCTCCTCCATAAGAGAGTTGACAAGGTAGTGATGACGTGCTTGCTCGTCGGAGGCTACGAGCTCGCCCATCGCGATCTCTCCGGCGCAGTGCTGGTCAACGTAGTGGAGCAGTCGCTGAACACCGTCGGGAGTGCTGTATGAAAAGCGGCCGCCGTCGACATCCCGCGCCGGAAGGGCTCGGGATGTCGCCACCCTGGCAATCTTGATTCCCAGCCACCACTCCTCGCGCGTCAGATCGCCTGGCGGATTCAGATGACGAAGCTTGTCCCAGTGGACATAGCCATCGCCAAGCCCACCCTCAACACCAACCCCCATGATCTCCATGAAGTGCTTGCTTCCGGTGACTTTCAACGACAGCTTTTCGAAATCTTGGGGGGCCTCTACATACATATTCCCTGCCGAGTAATCGAACTCAAAGCAATTCCAAATTATCCCAGGTCCTTGGAGTTTAGCAACAAACTCCAAGCTTCTTGGAAAATTGGGAATATTTGGGGTACGGCTGTCTAGAGCACCAAGGTGGCGCCGTGCTGGCGCAACCAGTCGCGCTGCTCGCGCCAGCCGGGATAGCGGCTCCCGACAAGCGCCCAGAAGCGCGGGGAGTGGTCGCGGACGTTCAGGT
>JBAPMC010000348.1:0-4598 GCA_049278415.1 Solirubrobacteraceae bacterium | reverse complement strand
ACTCAACCCTCTCCCCACCCTCAGCGAGGGCATCGGCGAGTTGCACCGCATAGTGCAGCAAACCGCCGAATTGAGCGGTCTCGACAACGGCGATGCGCAGTGGTGTGTCGGCTTCTGGCAACAGGATCTCGGCTTTCGCCACAGCCTCTCATACCATCACAGCGACTGTGACTCCGAGCCGGCTGCGCGTACACACACTGATTGACTCGCTCACCTGGGGCGGCGCGGAGATGCTGCTCGGAGATTTGGCCGTCGGAGCGCCGTCGGCTGGGATAGAGCTCTCAGTGGGATACCTGCGCGAGGTTGACAAAAGCCCGTCCGCCCAGCGGCTGCAGGCGGCGGGGGTCGAGCCCACCCTTGTCAACTCGGGGCGACTGACGGACATCGACTCACTTCGCCTCGTGCGCGCCCACCTGCGCGCGATGGAGCCCGACGTGCTGCACACCCACCTGCCGACCGCCGATCTACTTGGCGCCATCGCCGCACGCACTCTCAGCATCCCGTCGGTCTCCACGATCCACCTCATCGACCGTGCCTCAACCGACCCCACCGGTCCCCGTGCCGCGGCCAAGAGCTGGTTCACCGCTATGGCTCGAAGACACGGCGGCGAGCGCATCATCGCCGTCTCCGAGGCCGCTCGGCAGGCTTACCTGGAACGTCACCGGGAACGCTCTGAGCGAGTCGTGACGATCCATAACGGCATCGCCCCGCCTCGACCTGGGCGCTCGCCTGCGGATCTGCGCGCCGAACTAGGCATAGCCCCCAACGCGCTCGTGGTGGCGATGGTCACCGTCTTGCGCAAGGGCAAGGGACATGACCTTGCCGTAGAGGCCATTGCGCAGCTACGTATGCATCACCCGACGTTGACGCTGCTGGTGGTGGGCGATGGGCCGGAGCGCCTCCATATCGCCGAGCTCGCTGCTCCACTTGGCGACGGCGCAATACTCACCGGACACCGGGACGACATCCCTGAGGTGCTCGGAGCCGCGGACGTGCTGCTCCATCCGACGCTCATGGACGCGTTCCCGACGATTCTGCTCGAGGCGTGCGCCGTGGGCCTGCCTGTGCTCGCCACCGACGTAGGAGGCATCCCGGAGATAGTGACCGATGGGCGCAACGGCCTGCTCCTGCCCGCACCTCCCAGCAGCGTGACGATCGCCGCAGGACTGGAGCGTCTGCTGGCTGATCCCATCCTTCGCGCCCGCTTGGGAACTGAGGCGCGTGCGCGCTATGAGCGCGAGTTCTCCGCTGAGCGTTGGGCGGGTCGCCTACGCGGCGTCTATGACGAAGTGATGACGCCATGACATGCTCTCTCGCGAAGAGTCGTCCACCGGTCGAGCTTCGACGCATCTCAGCGATGACTGGGCAAGAGCCGTGACCGAGGTTTCGATCATCGTGATAGCGCATAACGTGCGCGAGGAGGTGCACCTCTGTCTACAGTCGGTCGCCGAGCATCACGGGACGCTGGCGGTCGAGACGATACTCGTGGACAACGCGTCGCAGGACGGTACCGTGGAGTCGGTCGCTGAGCGCTTCCCGCGGACCCGCATCGTCTCGCTGTCAAGCAACGAGGGCGGCTCGGCGCGCAACCATGGACTGCGTATCGCCCAAGGGCGCTACTGCATGTTCCTCGACAGCGACGCGCAACTGACTGCGGGGGCGCTGGCGGATCTCATCGCCTTCATGGACGCCCATCCCCAGATAGGGCTCATCGGGCCCCGGCTCGTATACCCCGACGGTCGACTTCAACCGTCCGCACGCCGCTTGCCTCCTCGCAGGCTTCCCTTGCTGCGCCGCCCGCCGCTTGACCGCTGGTTCGAGGACGGTCAGGTGGTGCGCCGCCATCTGATGCTCGACGTCCCCACCCAGGGCACACGCGAGGCTGAGTACGTGATCGGCGCCTGCCAGCTCTTCTCGGCTGCCGCGCAGCAGGCGATCGGAGAGCTCGACCCTCATATTCCCTTTGCTCCCGAGGACATCGACTGGTGCGTGCGCATTCGTCGGGCGGGCTACCGCGTTGCATACCGTCCAGAGGCGACTGTGATCCATGACTACCGTCGCACCTCCGCCCAGCGACCGTTCTCGCGCAAGGGGCTGGAGCATCTCTACGGCTTTGCGTACTTCCAGTGGAAGTGGCGCCGCGAGCGTCGCGCACTGTTGGCGGAGGGGGCCGCCATGGAGAGAAGGGGCTGGATGCTCACATGAGCCGCGGACCTGACATGGCCGGCGCGCTGTGAGGCGCTCGACGCGTCGTTAGCCTGGTCTTCTCGATGGCCGGCTCCCCAGACCACTCGCTGGGCACGCGCACGATCCACGGAATGCTCTGGGCATACGGAGCCTACGTTGGCGGTCGAGCGATCGTGCTCGTGTCGACCGCCATTCTCGCGCACCTGTTGACGCCCGCGGACTTCGGAGTTGTGGCGCTCGCGCTGGTGTTCATGACCTTCATGGAAACTGTGCAGGATCTCGGACTGACTCAGGCCCTGATCGTCGCCAGCCCGGAGGAGGAGCCGGCGCGCGCCCAGACCACGTTCGTTTGGACGGTTGCAATCGGAGCGGTGCTGACAGTCGCGGTATCTGCGTTCGCGCCGCTGGTGGCGAAGTTCTTTGGGGAGTCCTCGTTGCGAGCGATCATTCCCGTGCTGGGAGTGTGCTTCCTCGTCGAATCGCTCGGCGCCACTCACGACTCGCTCGCTCGCAAGCACCTCGACTACCGCACGCGGACGTTTGCGGAGGGCGCCGACGTGCTCATCCGCGGAACTACCGGTGTCGCGCTCGCACTTGCCGGCTTTGGAGCGTGGAGCTTGGTGCTCGGCTATCTGGTTGGCACGATCGCGCGCACCGGAACGCTCTGGGCGCTTGTGCCATTTCGCCCTCAACTGCGCTTCGCACGCGAGCATCTGGGCAGCCTCGCTCGCTTTGGTGGGGTGCTCAGCCTCGTGGATGTGGCATCCGCGCTTGCCCACAACATGGACTATCTGTTCGTGGGCAGAGTGCTCGGCGCCAGCTCGCTTGGCCTTTACATGATCGGCTTTCGCCTGCCAGAACTGCTCATCATGAACCTTGCAGTGGTGGCTGCCAATGTGCTGTTCCCAGCCTACTCGGCGTTGAGCAAGGAGCGGCTGGAAAGCGGCTTTCTGCTTTCCCTGCGATATATAGCGGCGATCGTGTTTCCGGTGGGCGCCGGACTGGCGCTGCTTGCGCGTCCGATCGTGCTCAGCCTATTTGGCTCAAAGTGGGTCAGCTCGATCGAGGTGATGCAGATCCTCGCCGTATATGCGGTGTTTAGCACCCTGAACATCCCAGCCGGAACGATCTACAAGGTGTCGGGGCGCGCCTGGATCATCGTGGCCACCACCGTGCCCTATTTGGTGGTGCTCTTCCTGACCCTGTTGCTCTTCACCCACCAGGGGATCCTCGCCGTCGCGATTTGCGTGACCGCCTGTCAAACCACAGCGGCGATAATCGCAATCTTCCTGGCCGGGAAGATCCTTGCGGTGCGATTGCGCCTGATCGCAGAGGCGATGACCGGTCCGTTCATCGCAGCGCTTGGGATGAGTGTCGTCGTGTTCCCCATCGAGTACCTGGTCAAATCGTCCTGGGCGGCCCTCATCGCCGGCGTGCTCAGCGGAGCGCTCGTCTACATGGGACTCCTCTGGAAGTTCATGCGCGACATTCCAGAGCGCCTGCTCGGCAGTGTGATCCCACGGTTCAAAGTCCAAGCCGCAGCCGAGCCGAGCGCATCCGCCACCGTCCACCACGGCTAGGGGTGGCAGCAGCCTACCGAGGGACTCGAGCATTGCCGTCGGATATGACGTTCTCAGTGCTCTCGAGGTGTTGCAGCAGGCGGAGAGCGACGAACGAGCTGACGAGCTCCCCTCCGCGCTTGCGCCAAAGCGGGGCGCACCATGCCTCGCCACGCATAGCTCGCCAGCTGTTGGGGACTATTCCCATAGACGTCGACTGAGACGTGGGAGCGGCTGGATGTGGCGAACTTGCGCTTCCACTCCGAGTCGTCACCCAGCAGATCGTGGGCAACGAGCCCAAGCTCGAAACAGCGCTCGATGACCGAGAGGCGCAGAACGAGACCGGGCGCCAGGCGACGCTTGCGCTCGTCGAAGCCCGTCTTCAAGAGATAAAGACGCTCGGCCCGCAGCAAAGTCAAATCGAACGCAGCAACCTCACCGTCGAGCACGATGGTTGAGAGTCGCAACTCCCCTCGCTCAGCCGCCACATGGGCGAGATCCCGGTAGAAGCGCTCAGTATTGGCGGAGGAGACTATCGCTGTGCCGGCACGTCCCTTCCAACCGCTGGCCTCAACGGCGAAGCCACGGTTAAGCTCGGCGTCGAGATCCTCAGGTATTGCAATCACATGGATCTCGGCGGCCCTCTCACGCAGCATCTTGCGTCGGAAGCGCTCCAGCGGAGCACCCCAACGCGGGCGGCTCCCGGCGCGCCACTCAGCGAAATCCCCGCTTGTGTCCACGATCGGCGAGACATGGCGTTGAGAGCGCAGCGTACGCCTATTGACGTCAATGACCGCTCGCTCGAGCACGGCAAGCGCGGCATCTTTCTCGGGTAGCGGCTCTACAGTGAGC
>JBAPMC010000347.1:0-2257 GCA_049278415.1 Solirubrobacteraceae bacterium | reverse complement strand
GATCGGCCGCTATTGCGGTGCCACCGCCCTGACCTGGAACATGCACGTCTGTTCGACGCTGTGGTCCGGCCCGCTCGCCGATGATCTCGACATGGACGCCGCGACCCGCGCCGCCCACGAGGAGCGCCGCGCCATCCACTACAGGCGCATCATTAAAGACGGCGCGATCTATTCGCAACCGTTCTCGGAAGGCGGCGCCGCCGCGGCCGGCGGCGTGGCCTTCGGTACCGAAGCAAAACCGGTCAAGGGCGGCTGGATCGTCAACGGCAAGAAGATTTTTGCGTCGTTGTCGGGGCATGCCGATTATTACGGCGTGCTGTGCACGGAGATGGCCGAGGGCGCCGAGGCCTCGCGCCGCAACACGCTGTATCTGGCGCTGCCCGCTACAGCCAGCGGCATTTCGGTGGTCGGGGATTGGGATCCGCTGGGGATGCGCGGCACGGTCTCGCGCACCCTGCTGTTCAAGGACGTGTTCGTCCCGGAAGACGCCGCGCTGATGCCGCGCGGGGTGTATTTTCAGGCCGCGATGCGCTGGCCTCACATGTTCCTGACGCTGTCGCCGACCTATATGGGCCTGGCCCAGGCCGCTTACGATTTCACCATCCACTATCTTCGCGGCGAAGTGCCGGGCACGCCGCCGGTCAAACGGCGGATGTATCCGACCAAGCAGATCGCGGTGGCGCAGATGCATATCAAGCTGGAACAGATCAAGTCGATCTGGTTCCAGGCCGTCACCGAGGCCGGGTCCAATCCGACCAAGCAGCAGGTGCTGCGCGCCTACGCCGCGCAGTATTCGGTGATGGAAGGCGCCAACGAACTCGCCACGCTGGCGATCCGCACCTGCGGCGGCCAGGCGATGCTCAAATCGCTGCCGCTGGAGCGGATCTATCGCGACAGCCGCTGCGGCTCGCTGATGCTGCCGTGGACCGCCGAACTCTGCCTCGACCGCATCGGCCGCGAAGCGCTGTATGAAGCCGGCGAGACGGACGCCTGAGAGGGATCATTCATCTTGGACCTGTCGGCCCTCATCGAGCGCAACGCGGCCTTCACGCCCGACAAGGCGGCGACCATCTTTGAGGGCGAGGTTCTCAGCTATGGTGATTTCGCGACGCGGGTCGAACGCACGGCGTGTGCGCTCAAGGCGCAATGCCACGTCGGCCGAGGCGACCGCGTCGCCATTCTCAGCCTCAATCGTCCAGACTACCTGGTGCTGCTTTACGCCTGCGCCCGACTTGGCGCCATGCTGGTGCCGCTGAACTGGCGGCTGGCGATTGCCGAACAAGTGTTCATTCTCTCCGACGCCTCGGCCAAGGTGCTGGTACTCGAGCAGGCCTTTGCGGAAATTCTTCCGGCGCTTGCCAGCGCCTTGCCGGATACCCACGCGGTTGGCCTCGATTTTGCGCCGCCCCAAGGTACCGCGCTGGAAACCTTGCTGGCGGGGGCCGCGGGCGATGGCCGCAACCCGCACACCGACATGTCCTGTCCGCTCTTGATCGTCTACACCTCCGGCACCACCGGGCGACCCAAGGGCGCGGTGCTGCGCCAGGAGGCGCTGTTCTGGAACGGCGCGATGAGCCAGCACATGCACGGCCTTGGTTCCGACGACCACGTGATGACCGTGCTGCCGTTCTTTCACGTCGGCGGACTGAACATCCAGACCACGCCGGCGCTGCATCACGGCGCCACCGTGACCATCCACTCCCGCTTCACCCCCGATGCGGCGATCGCCTCGATCGCACGCGACCGGCCGACGCTGACCGTGCTGGTGCCGGCGATCATCCAGGCCGTGACCGATCACCACGCCTGGGCGGTGACCGACATATCCTCGCTCAAGGCCGTCTCCACCGGCTCGACCATCGTGCCGCAACATCTGATCGACCGCATCACCTCAAGGGGGGTGCCTGTGCTGCAGGTCTATGGCTCGACCGAGACCTGCCCCATCGCCATCTACACCAGGCTTGGCGGCGATTTTTCGCGGATCGGTTCGACCGGGTTGCCGGGGCTGTGCTGCGAGGCCAAAGTGGTCGATGAGGCCGGCGATGAAGTGCCGCCCGATGCCGCCGGCGAAATCGCCGTTCGCGGCCCCAACGTGTTCTTCGAATATTGGGGCAACGAGGCGGCGACCCGCGAGGCGCTGCACGACGGCTGGTACCGTTCCGGCGACATCGGCAGCCGCGACGCCGACGGCTATTTCTGGGTCCACGATCGCAAGAAGAACATGATCATTTCCGGCGGCGAGAACATCTATCCGGCGGAA
>JBAPMC010000346.1:0-1706 GCA_049278415.1 Solirubrobacteraceae bacterium | reverse complement strand
GATCAATCCCCCGATGTGAGCGCCAACCGAGATGTTGGCCAGCGTGAAGCTCAGAACCAGGTTGATGATGATGAGCATGCCGATGCCCGACTCCATCACGCTCATGCGTCGTGCACGGAGCTCTACGACCGCTGCGCCCATTAGCCCGAAGATGGCCCCGGACGCCCCGAGACTGGGTGCGCCCGTGGCAAACAGGGCGCCGAGTGATCCGGCAAGCAGCGAAGTGAAGTAGATGGCGGCGAACTTGACTGATCCGAGCGCCGGCTCGAGCATCATTCCGAGCAGGTAGAGCAAATACATGTTGAATCCGATGTGCAGCAGGTTCTCGTGCAGGAATCCGCTCGTGACCAGACGCCAGTATTGGTGTTCAACTCCGACCGCATAGCGATAGAGGATTCCGTGTTCGATCACGGGGCCGTGGATGTTGGCGCCCTCGAGTGACAGCTCGCCTTGCTCGCTCAGGAATGCGACCACGTTGAGCGCGATCAGAGCAAACGTGACACGTGGTCGAGTGACGACATTGCGCATGGTCATAACGCGGGTGCCTTGTTTGGAGCACTCCGGACAGCGCATTCCGACTGAGGTTGGAGTCATGCAGTCCGGACAGATGGGGCGTCCGCAGGAGGAGCAGGAGACCCCCGTCTCGCGCGAAGGGTGGCGGTAGCAGGTGGCCATAGCGGCGCAGACGCTAGCAGCGGCGTGCTGAGGACCTAGACGACTAGAGAGCTAGCGATCGCCGAGCAGCCGGCGGGTGTGCTCGCCCAGATCGCTCACGGCGCGCTCGGCGGCGATGCGAGCGCCCCGCAGGCTGCCAGCCTGGGCGCGTGGACGGTGACGCGCGCGTAGGAGCACGAGCGCGACCCCAGCGCCTCCACCAACGACCACGGCGGCCGCGGGACGGGCCCAGTTGCGTGGATCACGCATGGTTGAGAGCTCCCATGCCTCGAGCTCCTCGACGGCGCTCTCGGTGATGCTCATGAGCGCGCCCTCCAGTCGCCGCCCAAGGTCCTCTGGCGGCTCTACCGGGGAGAGCGCCTTGTGGAGCAGGCCCTCGAAGCTGTGTGCCACATCACTCATTGGAAGCCCCCACACCCGACACTCCCACCATCTCCTCGAGCTGCTTGATGGCGCGATGAATCAGTACCTTCGTGGCGCCGTCGGAGCGACCCATGGCGCGAGCGATCTCGCGATTGTCCATTCCGAGCGCAAAACGCATGATCAGCGCCTCGCGCCGGTCGTCTGGTAGACGCTGCACCCCGTCGAGCACTCGGGCGAGCTCGTCGCGACCCTCCACCAATTCCTCGGTTGTGTGTGAGGCCACCAGCTCTGATGTGTCGTCGATCGGCGAGGCGGGCCGACGCGAGCGGTCGCGATAGAGATTGGCGGCGAGGTTGTGGGCGATGCGAATCAACCAGGGCCGTAGCGGCCTGCCGTTGGACTCGCGCTGGGCGCGCTCGAAATGACGGTAGGCCTGCAGAAAGGTCTGCTCTGTTAGGTCCTCCGCGTCGTGGTGGTTGCCGACTCGGTAGTAGGAGTAGCTGTAGACGTCGCGCAGGTGGGCTCGATACAGCTCGGAGAACTCGGCGTCGAGCTGCGTCTTGGACTTCTGCAGTTGTTGGTTGGCCACTCATCGCACCCTACCCCTCCGATGCCCTCGCTCAGATCCTCAGGCGGCGCGCACATGGCTCTGGGGACTTCCGTGAGGA
>JBAPMC010000345.1:0-1588 GCA_049278415.1 Solirubrobacteraceae bacterium | reverse complement strand
CGCCAAGATCGCGCCTTCGGGCAAGCCCATCTTAAAGAACAGTCTGGAAGGAGAGCGCTGACTCCTAAGACTCTGATCGAGAGTAAGACCAAACGTCGAAGGCTTCACAATCGTATCTAGATCCATCACACTCGCCTGAGCATTTTCAGTCCCACCGTAAAATACGCTCGCCCCGTCAAGCACTCCGTTACTAGGAAGAGGACTTCCGTGTTCGTCCACGGGAGTCACGGTGACTTTAGCCGCCGGAAGTGCGACGCCTTCAACCAACTGTTGAGGGATGCCTACCGGAGCGAGAGGACTCTTCGACTGAAACGACCCGCTGACTTCAGAAAGACCCAGATCAATCGGTGTGCGCTGCCCAGGCGTCTTTTCAAGAGCGACCGGTTCGACCCCTTCACGAACTTCACGACTACCACCACTGCCCTCTACCGATATCGCGAAATCACTCGGGAACCCCACGACCCGCTGACCTTCAGGCAGACTCGGCAGACCACCATCCGCTTCCCCGCTCACAGACGGAAACGTCTTGTTAGACAGCGACAATGCTTCAGGAGGAGAGATACCTTCATAAGCGCTCACCGAACCAGCCCTTTGATTCACAGATTCAGGACTCGCCAATTCAGCCTTTTTTTCGTTCAACACCCCTTCATCGCGAATCAACGACTGAACACTTGGGACAGTGAGCGGACTCCCCACGAACGAAGCCAACCCAGTCGCAAGGGCGACGCGACCGCGCTTCGCCACCGGACGTGTCGGGTGCTTATGCCTCGAATATCGCGAATGATGAGAGCCCGTCGAGCGACCAGACTTACGTATGTGCTTACCAGACCGAGAAGGACCGTGAGCCTTCGACTTCATTCTGCTCGTAGCACGAGCAGAAGAACGCGACGACCCCGCGGCGCCCGCAATGCCAACGCTAACCGCCGCTAGCCCGACAGATAGCACTAGACACACCACCAGCAACCTCACACGGCTCATACCGCCCCCGATCTCGCTCAAAAAAACTCGATATGAGAGGCCGCGCCAAACACGACCAACTCTCTTAATGCAACGACCGACAAACAACTTACAGGCCCATTTTTTAAATACCTTCCGATAATGGCTATATGCCTAATTTCCTAATGGTTATTTTGGTCTAGTCTGTACTTTTGACTTACGTCCTGCTTCAAAAGACGGAGCGCGACCAAAGTAATTACATAGCGATGCGCCGTTGAACGACTCATTCTAAGCTCGTCAGCAATATCCGCGACCCCCAGAGTCGTACGATTAAGCGTAAAACAACCCAAGATGGCAAGACCCTTTAGTGACTGTGAATAGCGCGACTCTCGCAGACTCGGGATACTCCAGTGCTCTTCACCCTCTGAGCGCGCCGCCAAACGAGGGCTCATATAAGTACTTTCACAGCAATCGTCATTCCTTCTAGTAGACCCGGCAGAGGGCACAATCTACATTACGCCCGCCGGAGTTCGTGGCCTTTACTTTCCTCGGACTCACAAGTGTTTGCTCGTGAACCACTCTGCGACAAAGAGACCGACAAAACCACCCAGAATTGCGCCTAGGACGCCTGTGCTTACACTCGAGCCCATGC
>JBAPMC010000344.1:0-1845 GCA_049278415.1 Solirubrobacteraceae bacterium | reverse complement strand
GGTGGATCGAGGCCTTCATGGTCAATGCATTCTAGCGATCCGCGCGCGAAGCAGCGGATGGATCGCGGAAGGAGCTCGGCGGACTGTCGGTCGAACCGTCTCAGGCGGCCGGCGAGGTAGGCGTCTGGGTGACCTGGTCTGAGAGCATGGGCTGTAGGCACCGCTGTGTGTGCAGTTCGGCGCGCTTGAGCACATGGCCTTTTTCGCCGAGCCAGCGGAAGCGCACGACCGCGCGGTAGGCCGCGGGAGCGTCGAGGTTGGTGACCTGCTTGACGTACTTGTAGATCTTCACGCCGGATTCCGAGCTGCGCCATACGCCGAAGCCGGGAGCGAGAATCGTGTGGAATTCCATTTCGCCGCGCAGGCGCTGCTGCAGTTCGATCCGCATTCCCATTCGCTGGGTGGCGCTCGTGGCGACCATCTGGGCGGTGAACGTGGCGGAGCGTTCGGCCTGGACGGTGGAGGTGTCGCACTGTTCGAGAGTGACCGAATCGGCTGTTCCGTCGGTGGGGGTGGTCAAGGTCCTATGGACCCGTGCCTGTGCAAGCGCTACCTGGGCGCCGCTCAGCACGACAAGCGCACAGGTCAAGCTGAGCGCCGTCTTCACGGCTCGGTTGGGATTGAACGTCATTTTTGCCATTCACAAGCCTCTAACACCCGTGATGACGCGGTGTTTCGGCGGTTCAGGTTATTTGATAAAGAGGGCCGTCGCCACCCTCTGGAGTTGTCAACCGTCCGCCCTTGGCTGTGATCGCTCCGCACTGCACGCAGTTGGTGTAGTTGACGATCACGTCGACGTCGCCCGTCTCGGGAGCGTCGTCGGGGATCTCGTACACCCCGGCAGGACACATCCAGCGCCAGGTTTCGGCGACCTCGCGGGGAACGTGCTTCTGCACGCGAATGTGATTGGGGGCGTCGTCGCGGGTGGCGTTGCCGGTGATGAACACCGAGGAGAGCTTGTCGAAGGTGTACTTGCCGTCGGGCTTGACGTAGGTGTCCTTGGTTTTGCCGACGAACATCGGAATGCCGTCGTTGCGGTGCCAGTCCGCGCGACCGGGCAGCTTTCCCTTCGTGATCTGCTGGATGCCTGAGAGCGGCCCACCGACGAGCAGACCCTTCTGCAGCGGCTGGCGTGCGTTGCGGACCTCCCACATCTCTTTGCCGACGGAGGACTGCTCGATCGCCTCCTCATAGGCGGAGAGGTCGCTACTACCGCGCTTGAGCGCCGCGTAGATCGTCTCGGCGGCAAGCATGCCCGACTTGATGCAGTGGTGCACGCCCTTGAGCGCCATCGTGTCGACCATGCCGCCGGAGTCGCCCACGAGCACTGCGCCGGGCATGGAGAGCTTCGGCATCGACCAGTAGCCGCCGCCAGGCAGGGCCTTTGCGCCCCAGGCGACGCGCTCGCCGCCCTCGAGGATCTTGCGCACGAGCGGATGGGTCTTGAACGTCTGCAGCAGATCATGGGCCGAGGTGGTGGCATCGGCGTAGTCGAGCTCGACCACGAAGCCAATCGAGACTAGGTCCTCGCCGGTCTTCTCGTTCTTCATCGGGTAGATCCAGGTGCCGCCGATCTGACCGTACTTGGAGGAGATTTTCAGCGGCCAGGGACCCATCGTGTGGATCAGGCGGTCGAGTGGCTGGGAGACCTTCCAGACCTCCTTGACGCCAAGCTCCCACACCTGCGGCTCGCGGCCCTCGGCGAGGTCGAACTCGCGGATGGCGGCGCCGGTGAGGTGACCCCAGCAGCCCTCGGCGAGCACGGTGGCCTGTGCCTTGATGTCGGTGCCGGGCTCGAAGTTTCCGAGCGGCTCGCTGTCCTTGCCGCGGCCCTTGTCGCCTGAG
>JBAPMC010000343.1:0-2012 GCA_049278415.1 Solirubrobacteraceae bacterium | reverse complement strand
GGCTGCATTTGGCGCAGGCGCTCGATGGCGATGCTCGAGCGACCGGCAAGCTGGGCGTCCACGAGCGCGTCGAGCAGCGCCGTCTCCTCGCGCAAGAGCTCAGCGGTGCGCAGCACGTTGGCGTGCGCCGCAGGATGAACCGCGTCAAGCGCGCGCGCGAGTCCGTGCCTGACTCGTGCGCGCGCGTACTGCTCGCTGTCGTTGCTTGAGTCCTCACGCCAGCGAAGCTGCTGCTCGCGGCAGTACTCAGCGGTCTGCTCACGCGTAACGCCGAGCAGCGGCCGCACAAGCAATCCCTCGCTCACAGGCATCCCAAGCAGCGCCCGGCGCCCTGGCGAGGCGGCGAGGCGGTAGAGGATCGTCTCGACCTGGTCGCTCGCGGTGTGGCCGGTGGCCACAAGCGCATGGTGTGGCTCGGCAAGCGCTGTTGCCGCGCCGTAGCGCAGCTCACGCGCCCAAGCGTGCAGATTGCCGACCGCACCCTCCTCCCTGCTCGCACGGACGATCTCGATCTGCACGCCCATGCGCTCGCACAGCTCGCGACAGTGACGCTCGTCGCCGCCTGACTCCGCCCGCAGCCCGTAGTTGACGTGCAGCGCCTGCACGCGCCCTGCGCCACACAGCGCTACTGCGACATCGAGCAGGCATACCGAGTCGCGACCGCCGGAGAGCATCGCGATGACCTGTGAGCCGTGTGAGAGCAGACCGCCCACTCGTACGCGCTCGCGGACCTCGGCGACCGTCATGAGCACTATCTAATCCTTTGGCGGCAGGGCGTGGAACAGCTCGATCGGCTCGGCGAAGCCCTTCAGACCAATTTCGCCGATCAGCTCGAAGCGCAAACCGTCCATGCCGTTGGCTACGTCAACGACCCGGCGCGTCACGAGCACCTCGCCGCCAGCGGCCCTCGCCACCACGCGTGCAGCCTGATTGACGTCACGCCCGTAGTAGTCCCCATCGCGGTAGAGCGCCTCGCCATAGTGGACGCCGATGCGCGGCGCCGGCGCGTTCTGCGCGGTTTCCTCTTGAAAGCCGACCGCCCATTGGGTTAGCGCGATTGCATCGGAGCCCACCACCATCACCTCATCGCCAAGCGTCTTGATGACGCGTGCGTCGATTGGCAGCGAGTGCTGAACCGCTTCCACGAAGCGTTCGACCACGCCGACCGCCTCCTCATCGCCGCGCTCCTCGGTCAGGCGGGTGTAGCCCGCCAGATCGGCGAATGCGACCACGACCCGCATGCGTCCCTCCTCGGGAGTGCTGCCCGCTAGCTCGGCCTCCATGTGCCCGATCACGTCCTGCTCGATGAAGTGCCCGAGGAAGCGGCCGTGCAGATATCTCATGAACGGGGCGGCGAACGGCAGCAGCTCACCGGCGAGGCCCTCCATGGCTGCAGCCATCTGCACGCCCGGAACGCCCTCGCGCAGCATCGGCTCGTGGACGTACATGTGGATCAGGCGCACCTCGGCGTCGGCGATCTGAGCCAGTGTCTGTCCGTATACGCGCGCCATCTGCAGAAACGCCACCTCGGGCAGGCCGGCGTTCAGCATGGCTGCGGTGTAGCGCAGCATCTCCATGTCTTCCTCGCCGATGGAGTCGAACGAGAGCGTGCTCAGCCCCAAGCTCATGTAGATGCGTTCGATCAACCGCTCGTCGATGTCGGCCTCTTGGGCGGCCTGCTTGAGCGTGTAGCGGCCCTCCGGAGGCGCGAACATCCCCTGCACATAGCCGGCGAGCTGTCCGCTCTCGTTGGCGCGGCGGATCTGCTCGAGCGTGTGGCCGCGGTCGCGCAACCGCCCGACGATGCGAACCTGTGCAACCGCTGCTGGAGTCCAGGCGCCCTCGTACTGAGGGACGAGGCCCTCCTTCGCCCAGCGCCTGACCGTCGCGGGGGACACGCCCGCGCGAGCAGCCACTTCGGCGAGCTTCGGCTCGTTGGTTGCGGACGCCTCCATCAGCGGCAGTCTAAAGTCGCCGGCTGTGAACCACAGCGAGCCGATCCACTTGCGCCC
>JBAPMC010000342.1:0-8332 GCA_049278415.1 Solirubrobacteraceae bacterium | reverse complement strand
AAAGAGGATCCTTGTCCGTTCTACTGCTAATCGTTGGCCTTCTGATCGGCGCCCTTGCGGGCGCCGCCGTCGCTGTGGCGCTCGCGCGCTCCGGGCGCGAGCGGCTGCGAGAGGAGCTCGACACGATCTCCACCGACAATCGCGAGCGCATGCGCGACGAAATGAAGTCGATCTCCGCCGACGTGCTCAAGCAAACAGGCGATTCGCTTCTGCAGCGCTTCGGCGACCAGCGCAGGGCCGAGGAGGAGCGCTCCGCCGGTGAGATGGCAAAGCGCGCGGAGGAACTGAAGGGTCTCGTGGGTCCTGTCAACGAGAAGCTCGGACGCGTGGAGAACGAGATCGGGCGCCTGGAGCGCGAGCGCAAGCAGGCACAGGGCGAACTGGCGAACATGGTGCGCCAGTTGCACGAGGGCGTGGGTGGCCTGCGTCAGGAGACCGGCAACCTCGTCTCAGCCCTGAAGCGTCCGAGCACGCGCGGCTCCTGGGGTGAGATCCAGCTGCGCAACGTGATCGAGATGGCGGGCATGATCGAGCACTGCGACTTTCTCGAGCAGAGCACTGTTCGCTCAGAAGACGGAGCGCTGCGGCCCGACGTGCTCGTCAAGCTGCCGGGCGGCAAGGTGATCGTGGTGGATTCCAAGGTGCCGCTCGACGCCTATCTCGCCCACCTGGAGGCCCAAACCGAGGACGAGCGTGGGCTGCAGATGGCCCGCCACGCCCGCCAGACGCGCGACCACATCACAAAGCTCGCCTCCAAGGGCTACCAGCGCCAGTTCGACGGCACGCCCGACCTGGTGGTGATGTTCGTGCCCTCCGACGGCATCTACCAAGCGGCGCTTGCCGAGGACCCGGCGTTGATCGAGTACGGAGTGCACCAGCAGGTGCTGATGGCCACCCCCACCACGCTGATCGCGCTTTTGCGCGCAGTGCACTACGGCTGGCGCCAGGAGCAGATCGCTGAGTCTGCCCGTCAGATCGCAGAGACCGGCCGGGAGCTACACCGCAGGCTTGCGATCTTCGTGGACCCGCTTGCCAAGCTTGGACGCCAGCTGAACTCGGCCGTCGACGCTTACAACCAAGCGGCTCGCTCGTTCGACACGCGCCTGGCGCCGAAGGTGAGGGAGATCGCCGAGCTGGGCGCCTCCTCGGGGCGCGAGATCCCCGAGCCGATGCCGATCGAGGCAAGCGCGCAGGCGCCCACCGTGAGACTCGAGGTCGAGCTCGACGAGGCTGTCCCGCTCGACACACACGACAGGCCGATGGTTGGCGCGACCAACGGAGCGCAGCTCAACGGAGAGTCCTCTCCCGCGGGCGAGTTCTCACCCAGCTGAGCCCATGGTGGCGACGGCTCGCCCACACGAGGACCACGAGCGCGCTCGCCACAGGCACCGTCGCCGGCAGCTCGTCCACCGCGAAGAACAGGAAGTCGAAGGCCACTGCCAGCAGTGCGACGAGGATCGCTCCCGTCAACTGGCGAGAGCGCTCGCCTGTTACGGCAAGCAGCCCGCCGAGCACTCCGGCAACGAACAGATCTCCATAGCCCATCACCGCCGAGCCGAACACCTCGGCCTGCAGGCGTGGCAGCCCGCCCACGGGATGGGCGGCGTTGAGAGCATTGTTCGGCGCCTGCAGCAGGTCGGAGATCACAAGCGCAGCATCGGCGCAGGCCATCGCCACGATTCCGAGCGCCAGCCAGCGGGGCGGGGTTACCCCAGCGATCAACGCGCCGAGCGCTACACAGCTGAGCGCGGTCAACATCACAGCTGCGCCCTCTCCTACGAGCGCACCGCGATCGACCCAGGCGAGTGCGAACAGCGGCGCCACCAACAACGCCAACGCCGGTTTCGCGCCCCACATCAGCCAGCCAAGCGCGAGCCCGGCGAGCAGTGGCACGGCGACCAGCGCCACGTAGGTCAGCGCATTCGCGCTGGAGTGTTCAGCCACCAGGCCCACGGCGACGAATCCGATCACAGATAGTGCCGGCGCCAGCGCCCACAGAGGACTGTGCAAGCGTGCCATCCACGCTGGCGACCATGCACGCGGCAGCCCCGCCACCAGACCCTGACAGAGCGAGAGCAAGCCGATTGAGACCCAAAACGGAATCACATAGTCAAAATAGACGGGCATGACCCGCTGGGACTGGACATGGGAGGACCGCTCCCAGGCAAGTCGTACCCCCGTTGTCGAGCCTGATCCGGCGACAAGCGAGCAGGAGACCTCCACTGCGGCCAGTGGCGGTTCTGTGCCACAAAGGGGCCCCGACCGGGTGTTTCGCCGTCGTCGCGCCGGTGCGGGAGTAGCGTTGGTTGTACTCATTGCCCTCGTGATCGCGGCGATCGGCTCGCACAAAAGCTCCGTTCATCCGCAGGTCAGCTCAACCAAGGATCACGTGCTCGTCCCGCCACCGAGTGCGACTGAGCGCGCCGCGGATGTGGCCGAGGCAGAATCGCGAGCGATCAACTCGGTGCTCGCATACACGCCCTTCGTGCGGAGCGGCGGGGAACGTGGCAATGAGGTGGCGCTCACCTTCGACGACGGACCTGGCCCCTACACCCAACAGCTGGTGGCCACACTCGACAAGCTGCACGTGCGCGCAACGTTCTTTGCAATCGGCGATCAGGAGCAGTACTTCTCGGCAGGCACGATGGCGGAGGTCAGCTCGGGCGATGTGATCGGCAATCACACAGAGAGCCACCCCATGATGGCCTCCCTCTCCGCTCACGATCAGTACGAACAGCTTTTCGAACAGATGGCTCATATAGAGATCGTGGGCGGAGCCCGACCACGCTTGTTCCGCCCGCCCTACGGGTCATTCAACGCCACCACCTTCCGTGAGCTTCGCCATCTGCACCTGCTGATGGTGCTGTGGTCGGTCGATACATCCGACTACACATTGCCGGGCACGAACACAATCGTTCAGACCGCACTCTCTGGCGCCAAGCCTGGAGCGATCATTCTCATGCACGACGGAGGTGGCAACCGTTCGGAGACGATCGCTGCGTTGCCAGCCATCGTCAAAGGACTACGCAAACGTGGCCTTGACCCGGTGACGGTTCCACGCCTGCTGCAAGATGATCCGCCGCCGCATGGGCTGCCGCTTCCGACGAGCCTGGCGGGCGACTGAGCCTAGTGGCAGGCCCCATGCCCGTGTGCGAGACACCTGATCCCACCGGTGGCTGAGCGAGGCGGGCAAGCGATCGGCGTCCGATCAGGTGGCTGCGGAGCGCAAGTAGGATTCCTTATGTGAGCCGGCCAGCGGTGCAAGCCCCGCCGATATTGCATCTCTCCTCGCTCGTTAGCCAGCCGCTGCGCGACAGTGACGGCGAGCGTCTCGGGCGCGTGGAGGACGTGATCGTGCGCCTCGGCGGCGTCGGCTACCCCCCTATCACCGGTTTCCTCGTGAAGGTTGCCGGGCGAGCGTCCTATCTCGTCATCGACCGCGTGTCGGACATCGGCGGCAGAGGCGTGGTGCTCAGCAAGGCCAAGCTCGACCTGCGCCACTTCGAGCGCCGCGAGGAGGAGGTGCTGCTCAAGCGCGACATGCTCGACCGGCAGCTGATCAACGTGGAGGGCGCCCGTCTCGTGCGCGCGAACGAGATCGAGCTCGCCGACATCGCCGGCTCGTGGCGGGTGGTGGGCGTGGACACGGGTCCGCGCGGTGGTTTCAGGCGGCTGTTGCCAAAGCCCCTGGGGCACCGGATCGCAACAGGCGACTTCCTCGATTGGGCAAGCGTGGAGCCGTTTGTGGGACACGTGCCCACCGTGCGTCTGCGGGTTCCCCACCCCAAGCTCGCAAAGCTTCACCCCGCCCAGATCGCAGACCTCGTGGAGGCAGCTTCCCGCCGCGAGGGCGAGGAGATCATCCAGGCCGTAGGCGACGACGATCGCGAGCTCGAGGCAGACGTGTTCGAGGAGCTCGACGATCACCACCAGAAGGAGTTCCTGGAGGACCGCCCAGACGAGCAGGTGGCTGAGATCCTCACCCGCATGGCGCCTGATGACGCCGCCGACGCAGCCGGGGAGCTCGACGAGCAGCGACGCGAACGGGTGCTTGCGCTGCTACCGGTGAGCCACCGCGTCAAGGTGCGTGGGCTGCTTGGCTATGACCCTGCCGAGGCGGGTGGTCTGATGAGTCCCGAGTTCATCTCCCTGCGTCGCGCCACCACCGCCGGTGAGGCTTTGGACGCGGTCCGTCTTAGCAAGACCTCCCCCGAGCTGCTGACCGCCGTGTTCGTTACGGCGCCAGAGGGGTCGCTTGACGGTAGCGTGCCGATCGCCGCGCTGCTACAAGCCGAGCCCGACCGCCGTCTGAGCGCGCTCGTCAAGCACGAGCTGCCCTCGCTGCGCACCGACGCATCCTTCGAAGAGGTGGCAAGAGTGATGGCCGACTACAACCTCACCTGCGTGCCGGTGGTTGACGAGCACGAGCGCATGCTGGGCGTTGTGACAGTGGACGATGTGCTCGAGGCGATGCTCCCACGCGGATGGCGGCGGCGTTTTGGCCTCTTGGGCGAGGATTGAGCGCTCCTTCGGTGGCAAGAGCTGCCCCGCGGTAAGCACAACTCCGCGGTACGCATAAGTCCCGCGGCAGGCGCAAGCCGACGGCTGGCCCATGCAAATAGACTGGGCGCCGTGAACGGCCCGGACAAACAGTTCGATGGCGGTCCGAGTACCGCCCGTCATTCGCCGCATCCGCTCGGCCACCCTTGGCCGACCGCGTCTGCCTGCACGCCTTAGCCCACGTCGCGCCCGTCTATTTGCCCTGCTTGCCTTGCTCGGGCCGGGTCTGATCGCCGCAAACGCCGGCAACGACGCAGGCGGGATTGCGACCTACTCATCGGTGGGCGCCAAGTACGGCTATCAGCTGCTGTGGGTGATGGTGCTGATCACCGTGTCGCTTGCGATCGTGCAGAAGCTGGCGGCGCGTATGGGGGTCGTCACGGGCAAGGGTCTCGCCGAGCTGATCCGCGAGGAGTACGGGATCCGCTGGTCGGTGATCGCCACCATGGCGGTGCTGATCGCCAACATGGGCATCTGCATCTCGGACTTCGTCGGCGTTGGCGCCGCGCTCAGCTTGGCTCACATTCCCGTGCAGATCTCCGTCCCGATCGCCGCTCTCGGCATCTGGGCGATCATCGTGCGCGGCTCCTACCGCTCAGCGGAGCGCACGTTCATCTGGCTGACGATCCCGTTCTTCGCCTACCCGATCGCGGCGATCCTGGCGCACCCCAACTGGGGCGAAGTTGGCAACGCGATCGTCTCACCGGAAATCCAGACCGGCTCGACCTACCTGCTGCTCGTGATCGCCACCGCCGGCACCACCATCACTCCCTACATGCAGCTCTACCTGCAGTCTGCGGTGGTCGAGCGCGGAGCGCGCGAGGAGGATCTGCCACACGAGGAACGCGAGGCGGTGGCAGGCGCGATCTTCGCGAATTTGATCGCCGGCTTCATCATCATCGCCACGGGCGCCACGCTGTTCAAGCACGGGATTCACGAAATAGGCTCGGCCGCCGACGCCGCGCGCGCACTGAGCCCATTCGCCGGCTCCTATGCGGAGGTGTTGTTCGGAGTAGGCCTGCTCGGCGCAAGCCTGCTCGCTTGCGCGATCCTGCCAATTGCCACCTCCTATGTGGTCTCAGAGTCACTCGGCTATGAGAAGGGCATCGGACGCCGCCGCGAGGAGGCGCCGGTATTCGTGTCGATCATCACGGGCATGATCGTGATCGGGGCACTCGTAGCGATGGTTCCAGGGGTGCCTGTGATCTCGCTGTTGGTGGGTGTACAGGTCGTCAACGGCCTGCTGCTACCGATCAACCTGTTCTTCATTTGGCGCCTATCGCGCTCACGCCGGGTGATGGGCGAGCGACGCAGCAGCGGCATGCTCAACGGTGTGGCGGGCATTACGGTGGCGCTCACCTCAACGCTGTCGTTGGTACTGGTCGCAGTGACGCTCAGCGGCCTCTAGGAGGTGTCCACCGACACCAAGGCATGTAGGCCTCCCGGCCAAGACCACGGTGAGTGTGATCGATCAGCGTGGTACGCCCTCGCCACACAGGAGCGCGGCTCCTAGCGCTCCACCGAGATCCCCGAGCGTGGCGAGACTCAGGACAGGTGGATTCGCGCTTTCGAGCAAATGTGGCTCCATCGCCTTGGCTATCCGTGCCAGCATCGGCTCTCCGAAGCGAGTGCCGAGACCGCCACCGATCAGCACCTGCTCGACGTCGAGCAGGTTCGCGGCGGATGCAATGCCGCTGCCCAAGGCCTTCACGGCTCGCTCGATCAGCCGCTGGGCGAGCGCGTCCTCGTGGACAAGCGCGTGTGACCACACCCCGCTCGACAGCGTCTCGCGGTTGCGTTTGCGCATGATCTCGAAAAGATCGGTCTTGTGGCCTTTCTCGACCATTCTCTGCGCCTTTGCTTCCATCGCCCGGCGCCCCGCATATGCCTCCATGCACCCGCGTCGCCCGCAGGTACAGCGCGCGCCGCCCTGCTTGACCACCATGTGGCCGATCTCCCCCGCGGCCCCGCGTCCGTGCCACAGCTCTCCATCAAACGCCACGGCGCCGCCCACGCCGGTACCCCAGAACACGCACAAAAGCCCGCCCGAGCTATGGCCATCGCCGAGCGACAGCTCCGCCTGCGCCGCAACCGACACGTCGTTTCCGAGCCGCGTACTCACACCCAGCCGCTCTGACAGAGCAGCCACGAGCGGGAAGGGCTGCTCCCATTCGGAGAGATTCCCTGCGCGTGCAAGCGTGCCGGCTTGAGCATCGACCTCGCCTGGCACCCCCACACCGATCCCGTCGAGCCGCTCCACCTCGATCCCCGCCGACTCGGAGGCCTCGCGCATGCAGCGCACGAGCTCCTCGACGACCGCCGCGGGGCCCCCTTGTCTCGGCGTAAGACTCCGTGACTGTCCCAGCACGCTGTGATCGTCCTCGTGCATGACGATCGCCTGGATCTTCGTTCCGCCGAGGTCAATTCCGCCGTAGCTGGCCATAGTCTCGGACTTTACCCATCCTTACGGGGTTTCTTCGCCCCCTCTTACGCATGAACACCAAGATCGAAGGTGGCGATGACCGAACGCACAGGACGTCCCTGGCTCAATTACCTGCTGGGCCTGCTGTGCGTAGGCGCGGTCGTTGTCGCCATTCTCGTTGTGGGTCCGGCCTCCGGCAGCCAGACGGCAGCGACCCGCACAGCCAAGGCTGCACAGGGGGTCGTGCAGTCGACCGTATCGGGCAGCGGCAACCTGCAACCCGCCAGCCAGTTGAACCTTGGCTTCAAGACAGGCGGAACGGTTACCAACATCTACGTGTCTCAGGGGGAGCACGTCACGCAAGGCCGACTACTGGCCACGCTCAACCCCCAAAGCGCCGAAGTGACTCTGGAACAGGCCAAGGCCTCCCTGCTCTCCGCTGAAGCCAGCCTCGTCAAGGAAGAAGATCCCGCGTCCACAACACCCGTCAGCAGCACTTCGACAAGCAGCGCTCCGACAAGCAGCGCACCGACAAGCAGTACTCCGCGCAAGGGCGCGAGAAGCACGCACGAAGACAAAGAGAACGAAACGAGCTCGAGCTCATCCTCGCAGAGCTCCACCGTCAGCACCGCTCAGCGCGAAGCGAACCTCGCCTCCGCCAGAGCGGCTGTCAAAAGCGACAAGTTGACTGTGCAGAGCGCCGAAGAGGCCGTCCAGGACACAAAGCTCTATGCGCCAGGCGACGGAACGATCGTCTCGCTCTCAGGGCAGGTAGGGGAAGTGGTGGCGGCAAGCGGAACGACCAAGGCATCCAGCGGCAGCAGCTCATCGGGGTCGTCAGGATCAGGGACCTCTACGTCTGGTGGCGGCGCCTCCTCCTCGGGTCGACCGGCTGCTACAGGGGCATCTAGCTCCTCCAGCGCTTCGAACTCTTCAAGCTCCTCCTTCGCGGTGCTGAGCGACCTTTCCTCGATGCAGCTCATTGTGGCGCTGAACGAATCGGAAATCGGGCACGTGAAAGTTGGTCAGATCGCGACAGTGACCGTTGAAGCCCTGGAAGGCAGCACCCTAGAGGGCACAGGCAAGCTGGCGGCTCATGTCAGCGAAGTAGCCATCCTCTCCACGAGCAGCAGTGGAGTTGTGAGCTATGACGTCACCTTCCAGCTCGACCAGATGCAATCCGGGTTGAAGCCCGGTATGAGCGCTACAGCCGAAGTCGTTGTCAAGCAGGCCGAAGGAGTGAACGTTCCAACGAGCGCCATCACTGCCGGCTCCGTGACCGTGGTGCGAGGCGGCAAGGACGTACGCGAACGGGTGACGACGGGACTTGCAGGCAACAGCTCAACGATT
>JBAPMC010000341.1:0-1857 GCA_049278415.1 Solirubrobacteraceae bacterium | reverse complement strand
GGTGATCAGGGTCTTCTGCTGGTTCAGTTCCAGTCCGAGGGTCTCCCGGAGGAACTCCGCCAGCCTGGCCTTGATCTGCTCGGCTTCGGCTTTCGGCCCGGTGAATCCCAGCAGGTGATCGTCCGCGTACCTCAAATACCGGAGGCGGCGGTAGCCGGGGTCCATCGGGTCCTTGGAGGGGAGCCTGCGCAGCTGTTTTCCCAGGTCCCGGGCTGCTGCCCGGTCCCCGTGCTGCCGCGCGGCCGCCAGTCGGCGCTGTATCCTCTTGTATTCGGGATTGTCTTTCCGGCTGGCTCCCCGCGTGTACTGCGGGATCAGTTCCTGCTCGATGAATTCGTCGAGCTTGTGCAGGTAGATGTTGCTGAGGATCGGGGACACCGTACCGCCCTGCGGCACTCCGCTAAGCGTTTCGCGGTATTCCCATTCTTCCAGGTACCCGGCTTTCAGCATGTTACGGATAAGCCGCAGGAACCGCTGGTCGTGGATTCTCTCAGCCAGTATTCCGGTAAGGATTTCGTGGCTGAGGCTGCCGAAGCAGTCGGAGATGTCACCCTCAATGAACCATGTGGTCCCGGTCCAGGTGTCATGTATCTTCCGCAGCGCGGTGTGACACCCTCGCCTTTCCCGGAACCCGTGTGACAGGTCAGAGAACCCTGACTCGTAGTACGCCTCAAGAAGCAGGCGGATCACTTCGCCGACGAGTTTATCGGACCATGACGGCAGCCCGAGGGGCCTCAGCTTCCCGTTCTTCTTCGGGATATAGACACGGCGGGCCGGGGAGAACCGGTACCTTTCGTGTCGCATCAGGCCGATGATCTGGTCGATCTTTCTCTCTGACATGCCGTCGGCGGTTTCCTCGCTGGCCCCTGGCGTCATCGCCCCTTTGTTGGAGTAGATGTTCCCGTAGGCCAGCAGGTACAGATCCTTGTTGAACAGCTGCCTGTACAACTGCGTGAGCGGCAGGCTCTTCCTGCCGCGCTCGCGGAGAACGCCAAGTACCACTTCGGCTGTCTGCATTTCGCGTCCCTCATGGTTTCTTTACCGTTCATCGCCTGTGCCTCTTCGCCCTGTGGTCCGCTATTAGTGGTCTCCAGATTGGGCGGACGTTACCCCGCCGACTACTACAGGCACTCCGTCGCCATAGGACTCGCGTCCCTTAGGCGATCCCATGTTCACAACTGCTGTACGTGTCGAGCGCGACTTAGGCGTCCCGTCCGTCTCCTTGAATGCCCTGGCAGAGCATCGCTCCTGCGCCCCGGAGGATTGCGGTGAGCGATTCTTCATCCCACCGCAGGGGCCGGTACCGGTTACAGGTGTCTTTCCGGCAGGTGACCGCTTTCACCTTCTGGAGACTAGGTTTCAGGTAATCCGACTTTCACCATATCGCGCGGATCTCCCGGCACGCCGCCCTAGACACCTGGGCACGGCCACCGGTTTCCTGGCATGCTATTTTCCCTTATTGTTCTTTCGAACTCAGGTCAGCCATCAGATCCAGAGATAATCTCCTCTCATCCCTGCCCGCTGCGCGGGCGATACAACAGTGCGCCTCATGGCGCACAGAAGCCGCGGTCGGCGAGGTTGATCATGCCCGGGCCGAAGCTATCTTCCAGCTGGTCTGCCAGCGCGTTCTCGCCGTCGTGGTAACCGCCGATCGCGGCGCCGATCCAGCGGAAGGTGGCGGTGCGGACGTGCGCGGTGACCCGCAGCACCGGCCGGGCGCGTTCCGCGGGGACGCCGAACGCGTCTTCCAGCACATCGTTCCTGGCCAGCTCCATCGTGGTGCCGTCGATGGCGGCGACCTCCAGGCCCTTCCACAGCAGGCCGGTGCCGAGATCCGCGCCGGCGACGGCGGCGTCC
>JBAPMC010000340.1:0-2212 GCA_049278415.1 Solirubrobacteraceae bacterium | reverse complement strand
CATCACAACAAACATCACACCCACACCGCCGCCAGGAAACTGTCCGGGGACGACTGCTGCCGGCGCCCTACAGCTCGCCACCGAAGGCAATTGGGACCACGAAGAATACATTCAGACAATTCTCGGCGAGATGCATGAATGGACGACGAGCGACCCTCGCTATTGGGCGATTTGGATAAACGACAAATACGCCGAAGAAGGCGCTTGCACGCTCCAGATGCACGAAGGCGACAGGCTGCTGTTCCTCCTCGATCGCGCCACCGCTCCTGAATACACTCCGACCGTCTTCCCGCTTGAGTCGAGCGGAGCACCTACAGAAATCACGCAAGGCGGATCGGCCACTGTGACGGTCAACAAATACAGCACCGCAGGTGTCTCAAGCGCCGCTAATGGTGTTTCGGTGAAAGGCGGCGAAGCGGTAGTGACAACCAACGCTTCCGGTCAGGCGACCGTCAAATTCAACGCCCTTGGGACTGTTCACCTCAGAGGAACCAAGAGCGGGTTCGCGCCGACTGCGAGCGTCGCGGTCTGCGTACACATCTCGGGCGGTCACTGCTAGCCAAGGCAATCGGCTGTCGCTCTGTCCGGACTAACGGGCGGAGCGACAGATCCGCCAATGACGAAACTACGTTTGGAAAGGGGCCTGCACATGCGCATCTCCCTCGGGGCGCTCGCCATCGCTTCCCTGACACTGACTATCGCCTCTGTTGCACAGGCGTCGCCGACGTTGGTCAATGTGCGGATCGAGGGCAAGAGCGAAACCCTGTTTGAGGGTCCGATCTGGACCGAAGGCCACGACGTAAAGGCAACCTCGGACACCCAGGCGCGTCCGTGTGACGGGACCAACAACCACGCACATGCAACTCCCGCCGCCACTCCGACCGCTTCCGCCGTCGATGCGATGCGCATCATTGGAGAAACATTTGACGCACAATGGTACGGCTCATCGTTTGACGATTACTTCCTGACGCGCTTTGGGCCGGACGAGGAGAGCCTCACTGAAGGTGCCTACTGGGGCATCCTCGTCAACAATGTCTTCGCCAGCGTCGGTGGTTGCCAGTACGAGCTTGGCACAGACAACGAAGTTCTCTGGGTCTATGACGCTTTCAAAGAAAAACCGTTCCTCGCCCTCCTGCCTGTGGCTACTGGCTATACCTCTGGCTTGCGTCTGTTGACGGCGACCGCAGAACTCGACAAGCCATTTGAAGTTGAAGTCATCAACTACGCCGATGACAAAGAAGACAACCCGCCCGCCAGCCCTGAACGGACAGGCTCCACTCCAGAGCCAGGGGCCAGGGTCTCGCCGGTCCACACAGCCGCAAACGGGTTTGAGAAGATCGAAACCAAAAGCTCCCCCACCGTCGTCACAGACGTGCAGGGCAAGGCAAGCATCACCTTCACCAAACCGGGCTGGCACAGGATCAAGGCGACGGTCGTGACACCGCAGGGCATGGAAGTCGCGGTGCGCTCTAATCGTCTTGATGTGTGCGTTCCGCCCGAAGGCCAAAGCGCCTGTGAAAACCCGCCCGCTGAAGATCATGTCCGTACCTCGCCACCTCTCGAAGAAGAAGCAACAGAAACCCCAGAACTGCCCATAGAACCAATCCACACCACGCCGATAAATGGCGGGGGCACAACCGGCTCGGAAGGAGGCGGGTCAGGCACTCCAAAAACGTCTCCTCTAGCGGGAACCGGCGGCTCGACCGCGAACCTCGCCAGCATTCAGAGTCCCGTCCTCAATGATCGAGGCACCGCGCTGGGATTGGTGGGAATGAGCTGGCGGATACTGGAGCCCGGCGTCGGCCTCACCTCATGGAGGATCGCCTCAAAGACGCTCGGCACGGCGAGCGCCTACGTTACGAGAGCGACGGGCACCACCGCCACCTCTGCGCTCGTGAAGCTACCCCCCGGAGCCGCCTACGACCTACAGATCACCTTTACCGACGTGCTAGGTCTTAGCTCAACTGCACAGGTGGGGAGGGTGCTGGTACCCAACGATGATCGCTGGAGCGGCCTTCATTACCACGGACACTGGCAGCGCAAAAAGCAGTCAGGGGCGTGGCTCGGCACAGTGAGTCGCGCGGGTGTTGGCGGGCAGGTCTCCATGCGGCTGGGGTCCGGGCGACCCGTTTTCCTGCTGCGAGGGACGGCTGCCGGCGCGAAGGTCGAAGTACGTGCCGGCTCCCAGCGCGAAGTCTTCGCGGTCGCTCAC
>JBAPMC010000339.1:0-4085 GCA_049278415.1 Solirubrobacteraceae bacterium | reverse complement strand
CCGCAATCATCCGGGCGCGCTGGATCTCGGTGACGTGGCCGCGGCCGAACTGGTCGCCCTCTAGGGCTCGAGTCTGGCGCTTGGCAGCGGGAGATTGTCGCTTTGTGGGCATCCAGAGAACCTTGCTTGATGGTCTCGCACGGGTGCTGTCTAGATGAACAGCGAGGGTATCCGCCCGAGAGCTTTGCTGCCGCCAATCCTCCGCCTTTGGCAGCCCATTTTCATCCCCTGTTTCCCATTGCGGCGCCTTAGCGCTCGCAAACAGCCACCCCTCGGCTGCCTAGTTCTGCGCGCCCCCGAACCCCTTCATCGCTTCGGTCATCACAGTCGGCTTGTCGAGAATCTGGGAGAAACGCACAACCGTGACCGTGTCGTCCATCGACACTCCACGGCCATAGATCTGTTCGAGGAAGTTGATCAGCTCCTCGTGACGGCGAAACTCAGGGTTGTCGTGCTTGATGTCACGAGGCGAGAGCTCAGAGACCTTCATCACCTCGACCTGATCGATCACGGCGTCGAAGATACGCTCGCGCGGCGAGTACTGATAGCCGATCGTCACAAGCACCGCTTGGTTCTTACGGTACTTGCCCGACTTGTCTCCGAGTCTGATCGTGGCCGTCTTGCGACCCTTCTTCAGCTCGTCGGCAAAGATGGTCGAGTAGAAGTTGAGCACCTGCACGACGCGCAGGCTATCGGTCTTGCTCGCAGATGGCTAGCGCCCGCGCCACCATTTCGCGCTCGCCGGGGTAGTTGAGCGCCTTCTGCGCCTCGGCGAGCCCCATCCAGCGAACCTCCAAAACCTCGTCGTCGTGATCGGCAAGGTCACCGCTCACGTAGCGGAAGAGAAAGAAGAACACGCTCTTTGAGACCTTCACCCGGTCGCGCACATACCAGTAGCGCACCTCGCCAAGCTCCTCCAGCGGCTCGGCCTGCACGCCTGTCTCCTCGCGCACCTCGCGAGTCGCGGCCTGTAGGAGCGTCTCCCCATCGTCGAGGTGGCCCTTGGGCAGCCCAAGCACGTGCGACCCGTCGGCAGCGCGCCGGGTAGGGACAATCACGAGCACCTTTCCCTCGTGGACCACTACACCACCGGCCGACACCTCGCGCTTAGAAGACATAGCCGTCGAGCGCCGCGGGATCATGCACAACGAGGCGCCCGCGGCCCTGGGAGATCACTCCTGCGCGCTCGAGCACCGCAAGAAAGCGCGATGCCGACTCACGCGAGGAGCCGGCGAGCTTGGCCAGATCGGCCTGGGTGGCGGTGAGAAGCACCTCCTCCTCAGAGGCCCCCCCGGCGACAGCCTGGGTGACGAGCTCGCTGAGCACCACCGCAACGCGGCTCTGAACGGTTTGGAAGGACTGTTTGGCCAAGCGATCATTGGTCTCACGCAGCCGTCGCCCGAGCGCCACAACAAGACGAATCGAGATCTCAGGGTGCTGGACCATCAGCCTGCGCATGTCTGGGCCCAACACGGCAACCACACTCGTGCGCTGCACCGCCTCGACGGTCGCCGAGCGCAGCTCGTCCTCGAACATCGCGAGCTCGCCAAAGATGTCCCCCGGCCCAAACGTGGCAAGCGTGATCGTACGTCCGTCGGAGTGCTCACGCACAGCGCGAGCGCGACCCGAGCGGACGATGTAGCAAGTGTCGCTCGCATCGCCTTCTCGGAACACAATCTGCTCGGGCTCAAACGAGCGCGGCACAGCAAGCGCGGCAATCCGCTCGAGATCATCGTGCTCGAGCGTGGAGAAGACAGGCACGCGCCCGAGCAGCTCGACTATTTCCACTGCCTTGGTAGCCGCCATGCCCAGGGGAATATCACAGCCAAGGGCGCTGGAGGACTGCCTTCAGCCCAACCTGTACGCAACTCCGACGATTCAAAGTCATCTAATCCGCAACTTGCAAGCGCCGTGGCGGTATCTTCAGGGTATGAGTCCGTTGAGGTCGATCGCCCCACTCATGCTCGTCGCGGCGCTTACTTCAGCGTCCGCGCATTCGCCGCTGCACTCACGCGAACTGTGGGCCACCGTAGACGTGTGCAGCCCAAAGGATCAGCCACATACGATCGGCGTCCGCGGATCGATGCCCAGCGACGGCCACCCCAAGGACGTCATGTATATGCGCCTACGCGTGCAATACCTGGACCCCGTCAAGAAGGAATGGCTCAATCTCAGCAATGGCGGCGACTCGGGCTTGCTGAAGCTCGGCTCCGGCCTACTCGCACGCCAAGGGGGGCTCAGCGTCGAACTGGCGCCGGTCGCCGGCAAGCCTGCGTTCATGCTGCGCGGCGATGTTACCTTCCAGTGGCGCAGAGGCGCCACCGTGCTTCAGACAGCCACGAGGCTCACAACGCCCGGGCACACGAGCCTCGCCGGCGCTGATCCGCATGGGTTCAGCGCCCCCACCTGCCGGCTTACCTAGAGAACAGGCGCGGGTCGTTGGTGATGATGCCGTTGACCCCCAGAGTCGTGAGCTTGGCGATGCGCGCAGCATCGTCAACCGTCCACACGTAGAGCTCACCCTTCCCCTGCGCCACAGCACGAACGAGCGCAGGCGTAACGACCCGCCAGTGAGCCATGATCGCGTCGACGGCTCCAGCTTGCAGCGCCTCACGAGCGCGACGCGGCAGCAGCGCCCGGTAGCCGGTGAGCATCGCAAGCGCAGGGATCGCAGTGAGCATGTCGGTTGTGTAGTCACGCCTAACCCGCGGCACCGACCAGCCGAGGCGCAACGTAGGCTGGGCCGCGCGCACCCGCCCAAGCGAAGAGGGGTACATGCCGCTGATGAGCGTCCTCGAAATCAGACCGGCATCGCGCAGCGCGTCCACCACCCGCAGCTCATAGCCGGGGAGCTTCACGTCGACGTCGAGCTCAATACCAGCAAACGCCTCACCCGCAAGGTGCTCGAGCGCTTGCTCTAGCGTAAGCGCCGTGCGCGAGCGCATGTCCTCATAGTCGTGCGCCACAAACAGCCCACCGCTGCCGTCGATCCTCTCGCTGAGCACGTCGAACTCGATCATGTCAACGCCCTGAGCCAAGGCCGCGTCGAAGCTTGCGAGCGTGTTGCCCTGCGCAAGGTGCGCAGCCCCCTTGTGCCCCACCCGTCGGGGACGCGTCAAAGTGCGGATGGCTTCGCCGGTGGCCACAGCCACACCAGGATAGAGCCGGCCTCCGACCGGCTACAACCGAATGCTCAGGAGACCTTCAGCCGCTTGCGTCTGGAGCCAGCCGACTCGATTGCCTCCACAGCCGGGCGCGGTCCGATGTAGGGCGCGAGGATCAAGAACGTCAGATGATCCACCAGGCAAGGCAGGTAGCGCAAGCGATCGTGCGGCGCATAGCTCGAGAGAATCGCCCAGATCGCACCCATGATCGCCTCGGCGGCAACGCTCGGCGCCCGCTGCGGCTCGGGTATCCGCTCGGTCATCACCTTGATGAAGCCATCGAGCAGGCCGCTGACGCGCTTCACCATGCCGTTGCCCGCATCGAACAGGTCGATGAACGAGAGCTTCACCAAGCCAGGATGAGCGGCGCAGTAGCCGATCAGGGCCTCAACTCCTTTGTGCACCGACTCCGGCCAGTTGGGGTCGTTGCGCGTTGCACGGCGCACGGCGTCGTGGGCTTCCGCTGCGAACTCGTCAACGACGGCGAGCAAGCACTCTTCCTTGTTTGGAAACTCTCTGTGGAACGCTTCGGTCGACACCGCCGCGGCACGCGCGATCTCGGCGTCTGTGATGTTCGCGTAGCCGTCCTCGAGCGCAAGTTGCACCATCGCATCCATCACGCTCGAGCGACGATCCTCTCGCGTGAGGAAGCGCGCGCGTTTGGCCACCAGGTGAGGCGGCCTGCCCGATCCAAGCGTACGTAGGCGCGCAACCGCCGAGGAGCGGTAGGAGCTGACCCAGTCGAGCAGTTCGTCGGTGAGCCCAGCGAGCTCCTCGTGACGGCCTTCTCGCACCCGCCTGAGCACAACGAAGCGCACGCCTCCCACAATCGCGCGAGGCGCCAGTGGCGGCAGCGCAATACCGTCGGGCGTAAGGCTGAAACCGGTCGCCACCACGCGCTCGAAGGCAGTCGCGGTGAGC
>JBAPMC010000338.1:0-4419 GCA_049278415.1 Solirubrobacteraceae bacterium | reverse complement strand
GACGTGCGCCGCACGATGCGCGCCTCACTGCAAACGGGCGGCGTGCCCGTGGAGCTGCGCTACCGCCCGCGGCGCCCACGGCGCCCAGAGATCTATGTACTGTGCGACGTCTCCACCAGCGTCACCTCCGCGTCGGTGTTCTTCCTCTCGGTGCTGCACGCGCTGCACGACTCGTTTCGCAAGATGCGCTCGTTCGTGTTCATCGAGCGGATCAGCGAGGTGACCGACGTGTTCGAGCACGAGCGCGACTTCAAAGCGGTCTCCGAGCGCATCTCAAACGACGCGGGCGTGGCCGACATCTCCGGCTACACCGACTACGGACGCGTGTGGTCGGAGCTGCTCGAGCTGATCCAAGACGACATGAGCCCACGCTCGACGGTGATCGTGCTCGGCGACGCGCGCACCAACGGGCGCGACCCGCGCGCCGACCTGTTCGCGCAGGTGGCCTCGCGGGCGGGCCGCACTTTCTGGCTGAACCCCGAGCCGCGCCTCTACTGGAACTACGGCGACTCGGTGATCGCCGCCTACGAGCAGTACTGCACCGCCTTCGAGTGCTGGACCACCGCCCAGCTCGAGGACTTCGTGAAGGCCCTGACTCGTCCCGTCGTCGGGGCCGGCGGCTGAGGGCAAAGGGACCCCAGGCGTCGCCGTCGCGCGCTAGCATCGAACCTGAGCAAAACCAGGGGAGCTGGCGGGCAGCCGGCTGAGATGGCGTTTGATTGGGTCCCACCCACCTGACCCGACGCCGACCCTTCGAACCTGTGGGGTAATGCCCGCGGAGGGAGCGAAGTGCCAGCCCAAGTGAAGTCCGCCGAGCGTCCGCTGCACGAGGCGAGCGGCGCAAGCGACGGGGTCCGCCTCAGCGACATCGGCCGCGCCTTCAAGGACCGCAACGGCGCCGAGATAAGAGCGCTCGCAGGCGTGTCGCTGCACGCGCCGAGCGGGAGCGTGCTCGCTGTGGTGGGGCCGAGCGGCTGCGGCAAGACCACCCTGCTCGAGCTGATCTGCGGGCTACAGCAGCCGGACGAGGGCGTCGTGGAGTGCGGGGCGGCGGTGCTGATGCCCCAGCGCGACCTGCTCTTGCCGTGGCTGTGCGCGCTTGACAACGCGGCGCTTGCATTGCGAATAGCGGGTGTGTCGCGTGCACGCGCACGCACGCGTGGGACAACGCTTTTCCAAGAACTCGGCCTCGGCGGCTTCGAGCGTGCCCGCCCACACGAGCTCTCCGGCGGGATGCGCCAGCGCGTGGCATTTGTGCGCACGCTGCTCTCGGGCAAGCCGTTGCTGTGCCTCGATGAGCCGTTCGGCGCTCTCGACGCGATCACGCGCCAGGAGATGCAGGAATGGCTGACCGGCGCGCTCCTGCGCGAGCCGCGCACGGTGGTGCTCGTCACCCACGACGTCGAGGAGGCGATCGTGCTCGCCGATCGCGTGGCCGTGCTCTCGCCGCGTCCCGGCCGTGTGGTGGCTGAGCTGACGGTCGATCTGCCACGCCCGCGCACCCGCACTGATCCGGCAGTGATCGCGCTGCGCGAGCAAGCGCTCCACGCGCTCAATCTTGGCGCAAACGGGGGCGGTCGATGACGTCCAACGGCGGCCCCTCCCCCGCACGCACAGGGCAGGCGACTATGCGCCGTATCGCTCGCGGCCTGCCGGCGGCGCTGCTCGCGCTCGCACTACTCGGAGCGTGGGAGGCCTACGTGGACCTCGGCTCGGTGAGCCCGATCGTGCTGCCCGCGCCCCACGAAGTGGCCTCGGAGATCTGGAGCAACGCGGGCCTGCTGGCGGCCAATCTCGAGCTCACCGCCGAGGAGGTGGGCCTCGGCGTTTTGCTGGCGCTGCTGCTCGGCTTCGTGCTGGGGGTGCTCATTCACCTCTCGCCGAGGCTGCGCCGCGCCGTCTACCCGCTGGCGGTCGGCTCCCAAGCGGTCCCCGTTGCACTGATCGGCGTGCTGCTCGTGTTCTGGTGGGGCTTCGGGGTGCTGCCGAAGCTGTTCGTAATCGTGCTGATCTGCTTCTTCCCGGTGGTGGTGACCACCGTGGACGGGCTCGCGTCAGTAGACCCCGACCAGCTCAAGCTGCTGCGCACGCTTGGCGCCTCACGCTGGCAGGCGTTGCGCTTCGGCGAGCTGCCTGCAGCCGTGCCGGCGGCGCTGAGCGGCGCACGCATCGCGCTCGCCGTCGGGGTGATCGGGGCCTACATCGCCGAGACCTCCACCGCCACCTCCGGCCCCTATGCCGGTCTCGGGCATCAGATCAACGCCGACATCAACGCCCTTCAAACACCACGCGCCTATGCAGCCGCGGCTGTGCTGTTCGTGTTCGCCATCGCTTGCTTCTATACCCTCGCCCTCGCCGAGCGCCTGCTCGCACCCTGGGCGAGCCAACCCAGAGGAGAGATCCGTTGAGAGCACCGTTCAGCGCCCGTCATACCGCCACCTCCCTGTTGCTCGCCTGTGCCTGCGTAGTCCTGTTGGCGGCCTGTGGCTCAAAGCAGGACACCCTCTCCACTCCCGCTACGAAGCCGTTCACGGTGATGCTCGACTTCTTTCCCAACGCAGATCACGCGGCGCTCTACTCTGCAATCGCCAACGGCGACTTCAAGGCGGTGGGCCTCGACGTGCAGCCCGAGACGCCCTCAGACCCCTCCACACCGCTGAAGCTGCTGGCGGCGGCCAAGGTGGACATGGCCATCTCCTATGAGCCCGAGCTGCTGCTCGCCCGCGATGAGGGCTTGAAGCTCGTGTCCATCGGTGCGCTCGTGCAACGCCCGCTCACCTCAATCATCGCGCTGCCAAGCGCTCACGTGCGCAAGGTCTCAGACCTCGCCGGCAAGCGCGTGGGCACCGCCGGCATCGCCTATCAAGCCGCAGAGCTTCATACCGCTCTGCAGGCAGCCGGCGTGAGCTCAAGCTCTGTTCAGGAAGCGAACGTCGGCTTCAATCTGGTGCCAGCCATGCTCTCGGGCAAGGTTTCAGCCACGCTCGGCGGCTTCTGGAACTATGAGGCGCTCCAGCTGCAGCAGATGCACAAGCACCCCGTAGTGATCCCCGTGGACCAGGCTGGCGTGCCAACATACGACGAGCTGGTGCTGGTCGTACGCGAGGACGAGGCGGGCAAGCGCGGGCAGGACCTGCGCGCCTTCCTGCAGGCGCTCACACGCGGTGAGCAACAGGCACGCTCAAATCCAGCAGCAGCTGCAGCGCTGATCGTGAAGGCCAACCCCTCCGCCGAGAAGAAGCTGCAACTCGCCTCTATCGAAGCGACGCTGCCAGCGATGCAGCCCACCGATCACTCCAAGCCCTACGGGTGGCAGGACCCCGCCGCCTGGGCCACTTTCGGCCATTGGATGCTCACACACGGGCTGATTCACTCAGACCCGAATACGGCGGCCCTCCCCCCGTTCACCAATGAGTTCCTGCCGGGAGAAGGTATATAAGAGTGAGCTCATGACAGATCACAGCCAGCAAGCCACAGCTGGGAAGACCATCAGCATCGTGCTTGCCGACGATCACGCGGTTGTGCGCAGCGGACTGCGGCTGCTGCTCGACAGCGAGAGCGACTTCGAGGTCGTTGCCGAGGCGGGCGACCTGGAGAGCACGCGACGCTACGTGCGCGGGCATCGCCCCATGGTGCTCGTGCTCGACCTGAATATGCCCGGCGGCTCGAGCCTCGAGGCGATACCGGAGATTCGCAAACACCACCCGGATACCCAGATAGTGGTGCTGACAATGCAGCAGGAGCCGGCGTTCGCACGCCACGCTCTGAGCGCAGGAGCGATCGGCTACGTGCTCAAGGAGGCCGCCGATGACGAGCTGGTCGAGGCGGTGCGCAGGGCAGCGCGCGGGGAGAGCTACCTGAACCCGCGTCTCGGCGCACGGCTTGCCTCAGAGCCTGCTCCCGGTCCCCCCGACGACTTGAGCGAACGCGAGGTTGACGTCCTGCGCTTGATCGCCCTCGGGCACACCAACGCCGAGATCGCCGAGCGGCTCTACCTGTCGGTACGCACTGTGGAGACCCACCGCGCCCACATCCAGCAGAAGCTCAATCTCTCCTCTCGCGCCGAGCTGGTCGCCTACGCGCTAAAACGGGGTCTGATTAACGCCTCTTAGGCGCCTCGCGTCATGCGGCGCATGCGGGAAACCCACGATCAGAGTGAGTGGTGCATGCGGATGGGCACAGCGCGAACAATCGGGATGATGCGTGTCAGAGCGAGCCTCGAGCTACGAGAGTGAAAGCCGACGTGGATCTCCAAAGCTGCCCCGAACGCGCCGTCGCGGTCTCAGCGCTGCCCCCCGACCCGAGGGCGGTGAGGACGACGCAACATCCACCGGGACAGGCCGACGTCCAGTACTCCCTACCTGGACGCCATCGAGATGGTCGCGCGCGGAGCCCAAAGGGGGTTCCGCGCGCGACCCC
>JBAPMC010000337.1:0-4074 GCA_049278415.1 Solirubrobacteraceae bacterium | reverse complement strand
CGGGCAACCCTCCACAGCGCCGGTAGGCGCCCGCCGTCAGCGCCAAGGAGGCGCCGCTGAACTGGTGGTGCTCGGCCACCCCGTCAGATGGATTCTCGCCGAGCACCGTGCGCATTCGCTCGACGCTGCGCTGTTCGCGCTCGACCAACGCCTCGGCGACGAGCGCGCCGCTCTCACGGGAGTGAAGCTCGATATGACCGCCGATCGCCTGCGCTCCGAACCGTGTCAGCTCCAGTTGGCGGGCCAGCCAGTCTGGGGCGACGACGCTGTCGGCGTCGGTGCTGGCGATCAAGCCCTCATCCCTGCCGAGCCCGAGCAGCCGCTGGCAGGCGAGGTCCATGCCGAGCCTGCGTGCACGCCCAACACCCTCGGAGCTCGCCAGCTCCACAGTGTGAACGGATGGTCCTGGCTCACTCTTGGTCAGCTCTTCCACGACCTCGGCAGTGTTGTCATGGCACCCATCGAGGATCACTATCACCTCAAAGCTGCCCGGCATTACTTCACGCTGGTGGGAGAGCGCCAGCAGGCACGCTCCGATGCGCTCGGCCTCGTCGCGAGCGGGAACGACGACTACGGCGCACAGGTCGGGGTCCGGACTGGGGAGGCCCACTGGGCCGGCGCCGAGGATCATGATCCGCTCAGCCATCGCCGTCGAAGCGGTCGAGGCGATAACCGGCGCGGCGTGCGTCGACGGTATGCCAGCGCGCCAGTGAGCCGGCGAGCAGATCGTGCACGTCATCACCCCGAAATGGCTCGTCGGCTCCCGCTCCGCGCCAGCTGACCGCCACGACACACGTTCCCCTCTGGAGCTGTTCTGAAAGCCAGCGCATCGCTTGCCCGAGCCCCTCTTGGTCCAGGTAATAGAGGACCTCCGAGCACACCACCACATCCCACTGTCCCTCCGGCGCCTGCTCGGGAAAGCTCGCTTGGCGTAGCTGCACGTTCGTGAGCCCGTCAACCCGTGCGCGCGCCAAGGCGAGCGCACGCGGGGAGAAGTCGATGCCGAGCACCCGCTCGCAGCGCATCGCAAGCTGTCTAGTGAAGACACCGATCGAGCAGCCGACCTCAAGCGCTGACCCGAGAGGACGGAGCGGAAGCGCGGCCAGCGTATCGGCGTACTTCTCGTGCTCGTAGCTGCTGGTGCAGTAGCCCCAGGGGTCGGGACTGGACGCGTAAAGGCTCTCGAACCGCTCTGCCCCCACTCGGGGCGCTTTTATCACGAGGCTCAACCTGCGCCTCCCCGTAGCGTGCCGGCGCCGAGCTCCACAAGCTTCGGGTCAAGGCGATGTTGCAGCAGGAACAGGTCCAAGTCGCGCCTGGCACGGTCGAGCGTCCCACCGTCAATGAGCGCGCGCGACCCACATACGCGAGCCGCCTCGGCGGCGATCAGACGGGCGGCGTCCGCGATCGCCACGCGAGTTTCCCCAGCAAGCGCAGGCGGGCTCCCAGCTCCGTTGCGCTCGGATCCCATATTGCTGTCTATGTCTTCCACCGCTTGCAGTCGGGAGGCCGAGTGATCGAGCCAGAGATCGATCGTGGCCCGCGCCACCCGCATCCGGCCAATCGTGTGCAAGCGAACATCATCGAGCTCCCGCTCACGCAAGGTGTTCACGGTCGCCCGAAGGATGCAGTCGGCGATGCCTGCCCATGTCGCCGCTGTGCGCACCGCGTCGCGCGAGAACCACGGCTCACGCGTCAGCTCGTTCTCGCCACCCAGGATCGCAAGCACGGGGGTATCGCAGAACTCGACGCGGTGGCTCTCCGAAGATCGCAACCCCGATGCCCGGTACCAACTCTTGTCTATCCGTATCGAACTGGTCACGTTCACGTAGGCCACGCGTCGCGCACCGTGCTCGTCGCACGCGACGACCAGTGCGCGCTGTACCCCACCGGCTCCTGAACAGAATGTCTTGACTCCCTTCAACACCAACGCACCCCCGTCCTGCTCGATCCTCGCGGGCGGTCCCTCTCCAGGAGATGGATCGGCGCCCCACACGCCGATCAGCAGCTCACCCTGTCTCACTCGCTGGAGCTCGGTCTCGCGCAACGCGTCGGACGCGCAGAGCGCCAGACGCTCGACTCCGTTGAGGTGCCCGTCCAGGATGCGAGCCGTCGAGGCGTCCATGCTTGCGACGGCGCGCACGAGCGCGATCTCCTCTCCTAGCTCACACCGGTCGCGGTCAGCCGCAAGCTGGGGGATACCGGCTGCCATCAGGACCTCGAAGTTCTCCCGCGGGAATCGCGGCTTGCCATCCAGCTCTATAGCTCGCTCCGCGATTTGCTCAAGCGCCCGCTCGAAGGTAGTTGTGGACGCGTCGAGTGTGAGGCCTGCCGCCCGGTGCATTCTTACCCTCTCAGCTCTACGCTGGCAAGCTCGGGAATCGGAGCGTTCTCGCTCGCCGGTGTTGCCACGGCGGCGCTTTGAAGCGATAGCGGACCGATGTTGAGCTGCTGCTCCGATGCGGCCGCGACCAAGCCTCCGAGCAGCTCGACTGTGTTCTCGCAACCCTCGCGCACCGCGCCAGGCCCCAGCGCGTCGTGCATCAGCACGACACCTCCGCCGGCGAGCAACGGGCGGGCTCGCGCGAGCATTGCGACGGCCGGGTCGCCGCGCCAATCGTGCGTGTCGATCGACCAATGCACGAGCTCCAACCCACGAGCATCCGCTACGCACATGGTCGCGTCAGTACAGACTCCCCACGGGGTGCGCCAGCGAGTTGGACGCACCCCGATCTGTGCAAGCACCGCAAGCGCAGTGTCTGTGTCCCGTTCGATCTCACCCTCACAAAGCTCCGTGTGCCGTACGTGACGATGACAGTGAAGCTGCAGCTCGTGACCTGCCTCGATCACCGCGCGCGCAATCGCCGGCATCGCTTGCACCCGCTCGCCAACCACAAAGAATGTGCCGTGCAGCCGAAGCCGCTGCAACTCCTCCAAGACGCGTGGCGTCCACCGTGCGTCGGGGCCGTCATCGAAGGTGAGACTCAACACGTGCGCCACACGTCCTAAGTGCCCTCTCGATATTGCTCTGAAACCCGCGCGCGTCCTCTAACCGGCCGGCGCGGGTGAGAGGGGTGGCGTCCCGGATGAATCCTCGACGGTGAGGGGCTTTGCGATGCTCTCGAGGCTTTCGCGCTCGGCTTTCACGCCGAAGATGAGCTCTGCGAGGCCGCCGAGGATCATCATCACCGCGCCGAGTGTGAGGGCCAGGAACACCTGCTCGTAGCTTTCGGTGTTGATCATGCGACTGAACACTTGCGGACCGATGATCCCGCCAATCCCGGTGCCGATTGCGTAGAAGACCGCGATGCACAGCGCGCGGGTCTCCAGGGGGAATATCTCTGAAACCGTGAGATAGGCGGCGCTTGCGCCCGCGGAGGCGAAGAAGAAGACCACGCAACAACACGCCGTGAATGTGGTGGCATCGAGATGGTGGCCCTTGAACAGCAAACCCGTGACGATCAGCAGGGCGCCCGAGAGGATGTAGGTGCCGGCGATCATCGGCTTGCGCCCGACGCTGTCAAACAGGGGGCTCAACAGCAGCGCTCCTGCGAAGTTACCCGCGGCGAACACCGCCAGGTAGTAGGGAGTGTTGCCCGAAGGGGTGTGAAAGTAGAGACTCAGCAGATTCCCGAATCCGAACAGGATCGAGTTGTAGAGGAACGCCTGTCCGATGAACAGGGAAAGCCCGAGGATCGAGCGGCGAGGGTACAGCGTGACGACCGAGCGGATGATCAGGGGAAGCGGGATCGTCTTGCGCTGGCGCACCGTCATTGGCTCGCCTTCGGGCTTGGACAGCTCCTGACCGGTGGACTCGCTCACCTGCTGCTCGATCTCGCCAACGATCTTCTCGGCCTCTCGCTCGCGGCCGTGGATGAACAGCCAACGCGGGCTCTCGGGCACATTGCGGCGCACGAGCAGCACCGCCAGGCCGATGATGGCGCCGAGCACGAACGACAGCCGCCAGCCGACATTTATGGGGAAGATTGCGGTGTTGAGGAGGACGACCGCCAGCAGCGAGCCGCCGATGCCTCCGAGCCAGTAGCTCCCGTTGATCGAGACGTCCACCCGCCC
>JBAPMC010000336.1:0-4670 GCA_049278415.1 Solirubrobacteraceae bacterium | reverse complement strand
CAACTAAGAATGTTACCGCTGGAAAGAGCCGCTATGGAAGCGATGAAGGCCCAGTAGCGCAAGGTCATCGCGAAGACTCCCCTTGGCATGCTCGAGCGCTACATGCTCGATGTGCTCGAGCAGCTCTCCGAGATCCAAACCGGCGACCTCCAGGCACAGCTCGATCAGCCCATCCTCTCCGAGTTGTTTGTCCGAGCGACCCGCATCGGGCACTCCATCGGTGTAGAGCAGAAGCGTCTCGCCGGGCTGCAGCTCGGCGTGGGCTTCGGTGATGTCGATTGCATCCAGCACGCCCAGCAAGGTGCCGGGCTGCCCGATCATCCTCGCCACGCCGTCCCGGTCGATGATCAGCGGTGGCGGGTGCCCGGCGAGGGCGATCGTGAGATGCGACTGCCCAGATACGTCCTCCATCGTCACAAGGCACACAGTGCATAGATCCGCTCCGGGCGGCTGGCGCTGCAGCGCCTGATGAAGCGTTCCAAGCATCTCCTTCGAGGACTGGCCGCTCATCGCAGCAGCCCGCAGGGTGTGGCGCGCAAGCGCTGTTACCGCGGCGGCTCGCGACCCCTTGCCGCATACGTCGCCGATCAAGAGCATCCAGCGGTTTGGGCCGTGCTCGAAGACGTCGTAGAAGTCACCGCCCACCTCGTTGAGCTCGCCGGCGGCGCAATAGCGTGCCTCTACCTCCGCACCGGGGATCTCTGGCAGCGACTCTGGCAAGAGCGCCTTCTGAAGGGTATGAGCAATCCGGGTGCGCTCTGTGTAGAGACGGGCGTTTTCAACAGCCGTGCCGGCGCGACGAGCGAGTCGCTCAGCAAGCGCGAGGTCGGCGGGCGAGAGCTTGTGCTCCGACTCAGAGGAGACGAGCGTGATCGCTCCAATCGTGCCCGTCGCTCCAACCATCGGCACGATGATCACCGCCGTGGCGCCAACTGAGCGGAGCAGTTCGAGGTGCTTGGCGTCACGGGCGTAGCCGGCGAGGGCGTCAGGCTGAATGTCGGTGAAAATGCGCGTAACTCCAGTACGAATCACCTCAGGCACGCCTGCGGGCTCATCAAGCGTCAGTCGATAGTCACGGTTGAGTTGCTCAGCCAGCTCGAGCTGAGCCGGGTCTAGATGGTGGACAGCCATTCGCTCAATCTCGCCTTGCCCACTGAGAAGGTCAACCGCACACCAATCAGCGATTTGCGGCACAACGAGCCGTGTCACGCGCTTGAGCGTCTCCCCATAATCCATCGAGGAAGCCAACACGCGGCTGGCCTCAGCCATGAAGCTCTCCGCCATCTGCGTTCGCTGGAGCTCGGCGAACAGGCGGGCGTTGTCGATTGCAAGAGCTGCCCGCCGCGCCAGCTCCAGGACCAGGTGCATGTCGTTCTGCCCGTAGGGGGCACCGTCGTTCAGCCGCAGCACCGAGAGTGCCCCGAGCGTGCGCTCCCGTGCGAGCAGTGGCGCCACCACTGCTGAGCGGTAGCCGTGGTCGATCATGAACTCCGCATGCTTTGAGCCCTGTGCGAAGGAGCTCAGCAGCGCGCTTGTCATCTCGGGCAGCAGCACAGCCTCTCCGTCGCGGATGACCTGGGCGACGGGATGCTCGCCTTGTGGGTCCAGTGGGTAGCTCGCGCGCAGCTCCTCGAGCTCGCGCGCGAGTCCCTCATCAGCGCAGGCAACCGCAACGTCCCTGATCGAGCCGTCCTCGTGGCGCAGGTCGATCACACACAGGTCCGCCAACTGCGGCACGGTCAGACGCGCCACTTGACCCATGGTCGTCGTCAGGTCCAGCGAGCTTGCCAGCACAGCGCCGGCCTCGATCAGCAAGCCCATGGCAACCTCGCCCACTGGATGGGCGTAGACGCTGGTTGGCTGCCCCTCCGGTGGTTTTGACATCGCTTGTGCCTGCATCAGCGAGCTTTGCACATGAGCATCAATCCAAATGCAAGACAGCAATCAGTATCGCAGCACTACCTCGCGCCCACAGATCGGTCTTCCCATCGATCGCTCTGGTTGATTCTTGTGCCTCTGGGTAGCTCTGACTCAAGGAAAACACTCGATCGGGACAGAGGAGGTGCTTTGAGATGCCACCCCGTGGTGTGAGCAAGGGCGCCAAGCGCGGCCGTCAATACGAGCACATCAAGGACAGCGAGCGTGAACGCGGAGTCTCCGAGCGTCGGGCCGAGGAGATCGCTGCACGTACCGTCAACAAGGAGCGGGCGCGCGGCGGCGAGACGAGCAGCAGCTCGAGATCCTCAACCGAGGACATCTCCTCCGGGCGACGCGGTGGCCTGCGGTCGGGCAAACCGGGGCCACGCGGACGCACTCGCGAGCAGCTCTACCAGGAGGCTCGCAAACTCGGTATCGATGGTCGCTCAAAGATGAACAAGTCCCAACTGCAGCACGCGGTGGACGCTAAGAAGCAATAGGGCATGGGCAGATTGCCATCGTGCGGGTATTCAGGTCAGTGCACGGTTGACACCGCCGTCTATTTGAACTCAAGCAAACCTAGGCCTAGTGAACTTGAGCAAACCTAAGCCTAGGCGAATTAGGTCAAGCGCATGTGCACGCGTACAACACTGCCTGTGGGCGTCGAGCGAATTTGCACCAGATCGCACAGATGATTGACGACCCACAAGCCGCGACCTGTCGACCGTGTAGGCGCAGGGTAGGTACGCCCCACTAGCGGCTCGGTGATTTGACCCCGGTCATGCACCTCGCACAGCAGGGTGTCGGTCTCCGTCCACATCCGCAGCATGCCTTCGCCGCCGCCGTGGCGAATGCTGTTGGTCGCCAGCTCGTTCACGGCTAGGACGAGATCTTGCGTGCGCATCGTCCCGAGCGACGCATGGGCGGCTCTGCGCGATACGAACCAACGTAGGTCAGCCAACTCGTGGCTAGTGAACGCGAGCTCTTGAGGTTGAGTAGTTGGTGCGGACAGTGCACCATCGAAAGGACTCGACGCTTCGTGCTTGTGCGAGTAGGCGTCGCTCACGCGGTTGGCGCCGTCCTGGGCGACGAAGGGATGACTGCATCGTGCCGCCTCGATGACCTCATCGTCGAGGGCATCGAGATCGTATGGACACAACAGCCGCCATGCTTGGCCACTGTCGAATGCAACATTGAGGAGTGTCTCGTGTCGCTGGCACTCAGTCAGCTCCGCGTCGTTGCGCCCTGCCCAGATCGGTTCGCCGATGCCGCGTACCGGACGCTCATCGGGGGCATGGTCGGCGAGGAATCGACGCCAAGCAGGAATGATGCGGGCGGGATTGCTCCCCAGTACGTGCATATCGGCAAAGTGCACTAGCTCGGCGTCGTCACCCAGTGCACTCCTCAGAAGCTCGATCCTCGCATTGGACACAGCCACGAGAACCGGTTCCTCTGCCGCCACGGCTCCTTTGAGGAAGGGCAGCGTTCCCTCCAGGAACCCATCCTCGCCCGCGTAGAGAAGGGCCGAATGATGAAAGTGATGTCCAGTCTCATCCGTGGCCTGGTGTTGGCCCATGTGTCCAGTATGCCAGCCGGCGGAGCGATAGCCGTCGACGGTAGAGCAGGGATGAGGGGCCATCCGCATCGGCTTCATCGTTCATCTGTCAACGTCAGCGTCCGCCTGTCAACGCCCGTACCAGCGGCGTCCTCCGCCCTCGGGAACGCCTCCCACGAAGAAGCCGATGATCCACAGTAGGAGAGCTACAATCAGCACATACCAAAGGACGTGGGCGGCGAAGCCCAACCCGCCAAGAAGGGCCAGTATGAGAATGAGCGCAACTAGGGCAACCATGTCATTCCTCCGTTTGTAAGCACCGACGCTTCGGCGTCTGTGGTTGCTTAGTACCCATCTGAGTGACCACTAATCTCCTTTGAGAGCGGACCGCCTGTCCAATGTCCTACTGCCATTCTCTCTCTCCTCCTCGAGGAGCTCGTTAAACCCTTAATTCGCTTTGGGGTGCGTCGAGTGGATAGCTCTACGGATGAATCAACCAGGTAGCCCCACGGCAGTATCAATAAGCTAAGTGTTCCTGGCTGAAGGTCGGTCATTCAAGCTCAGTGTGAGCGTCTCGTAGGTTGTGGCGGTTCTCACGCCACTACGATCGGTGAGCTTCTCGATCACCTTACCGAGGCCTTGTAGCTCAGAATCGCTGATGAGCCGTCGCGCGCAACCGACGTCCAATGGCGCAATGTGCAACTCGAGGCTCCGCGGCTCAACGCTCACGCCGATGCTGAGATGGTCGCCGCTCATCACGCCGTGCGCATGTGCAACAAGCGCATCTGCGAGCAATTGAGCGTCGGAGATCCGATCGGTAGAGAAGTGGGCGCGTGCCGCCAATGCGCTCACCAGGCGTGGAAGGACAGTGCGTGCCAGGCTAATGGGAGCAATGCTCACAGTGGCTGCAACAGACGGTTCTGCAAGCGCGAGGGAGGGGAGGCGCAGGTTGTCCTCAGAGCGTTGCTCGAGCGTACAGACGCAGGATGGCGCGAACTCCATTCGAACCTCGGTCCCGCCACCTCGGGTGTCCTTGAACTCAACATGGCTTGTGAGCGTTTGGATTACATGCAGGCCAATCCCCAAGGCGGTGGCGTCCGGGCCGTCAGGCTGCTCCTCGACACCGTATCCACGATCACGCACCAGCACGGTGAGCAGGCTCTGATCAAGCCGAACCTCCACCTCCAGTGGTCCCTGC
>JBAPMC010000335.1:0-8238 GCA_049278415.1 Solirubrobacteraceae bacterium | reverse complement strand
GACCCAACCTCTGCGATCACGAGCTTGACGAGCGCCGAGGTGTCGAAGTAGAGGATCAGCGGCGTTGCTCGGCTACCAGCTCGGAGACAGGGCCGCGTGCCTTCACCTGCGCTCGCCGCGCGGCTCGCCGGCGGCTGGGCGCTGTCACGAGGCCGCGCCGCACGAGCTCTTGCAGAGGATCGCTCTCCTTGACTGCGGACAGGCGAGCGATCGGTTGCCCGCGGCGCGTGACGAGCACCTCCGCGCCGTCCTGAACGTACTCCAAGTGCTCGCTCAGGCGATCGTGCAGTGCGCGCACACCGACCTCATAAGTTCGCGCTTGTAGCGTCATGATATGATCCTAGCAGCTACATAGGCGGGTTCCCCAGTTGGGGTCTGTCTCGTTCTCAGTGCTCCACACCATCGTGCCAGGCGCTTGCGTCTTTATGGAACTGGGCGACAGAGCCCAGCTTGTCGAGCCGTGTTGCACTCGTGTTCCGACGACGATCAAGTGGGCCTAGAAAAAATGCGCCGTGCGGGACTCGAACCCGCCCCGCCGGATTAAAAGTCCGGAGCTCTACCCGATGAGCTAACGGCGCGCGAGAGGTCAGTGTGTCAGATGGCCGATTGGTCGGGGTTCTCAACGGCGTCGTGTTGTGCCCTGCCGAGAAGCCCCTCAGGCCAGCGGAATCTCAGCGCAGCCCAAAGCTGTCGATGGGCTCGGCGGTTGGGGATTCGCCTGCAGCTACGCGCAGCAGCTCCTCGATTCGCGTGAGCTTCACGCGCGGGCGACCATGGGGCTCGCCGAGCGATTGCTCATGACGGTCTATCTCCGACCAGCCCTCATAGGTGATGAGTGCAGGCACACGCTTGCGCAAGAGGCGCTCAATCGCCTCCCGATCAGCCTCAGAAGGCTGCAGGTGATTGTCTGCAGCAAGATCGGCGAGCAGCGCATCCACCGTCTGCTGGGCGTCCTTCTTGTTGGTGCCAATAACCCCGGAGGGACCGCGCTTGATCCAGCCCACGGCATACTCGCCAGGGAGCTGCCCGTCGGGACCGCTAACACGCCCGCCGTCATTTGGGATGGTGGCGCTGCGCTCGTCGAACGGCACACCAGGCAACGGCTTTCCGCGGTAGCCAATCGCGCGCATCACGAGCCCCGCCTCAATTGTCTCGGTCTCACCGGTGGGCTCGGCGCGCAGCCAACCCTCCTCACCGGCCTTTAGTGCATTGCGCGCGAGTACGACGCGATGAACGCCATCATCCTCCCCAATCAACTCGATCGGGGAAAGCAGGAAGCGCAGTACCACCCGCTTGCTCTTGCCAGCAGGCGTCCGCTGGGCGTAGTTACGCAGGACGGAAACATTGCGCTCGGAAGTCGTATCAGCCGATGGGTCGGGCACAGCCAGGGCACGCTCCAGCTCCTGCGGATCAACAATCACGTCGGCGTCAGCCAGCTCCCCGAGCTCAAGCAGCTCGGGATTGGTGAAGGCAGCCTGAGCAGGCCCGCGGCGGCCAACCACCACAATCTCGCGGATGGAGCTCGCGTCGAGCTCATGCAGAGCATGGTCGGCGATGTCTGTAACCGCGAGCTCATCATGCGTGAGCGTGAGCATGCGAGCCACGTCGAGCGCAACGTTGCCGTTGCCAATCACCACCGCCCGCGTAGCCGAGAGATCGAAGTCGTGCTCGCAGAAATCGGGGTGGCCGTTGTACCAGCCCACAAAGTCGGTGGCGGGATGGCTGCCAGCAAGCTCCTCGCCGGGAATCCCAAGCGGACGGTCCGAAGGAGAGCCGGTGGCGTAAACAATCGCGTGATAGTGCTCAGCCAGCTCGTCGCGGGAGATGTCGCGCCCGAGCTCCACGTTGCCGAAGAAGCGAAAGCGCGGGTGAGCCGCCGTCTTCTCATAGATGCGCGTCACCGACTTGATCTTCGGATGATCGGGGGCTACGCCCGAGCGCACCAGCCCCCACGGGGTTGGAAGGCGCTCGAACATATCCACCTCAATCGGCTGCCCACCAACCTCAGACTCCTTGAGCAGATGACCTGCCGTGTAGAAGCCCGCCGGGCCGGAGCCAACCACTGCTATGCGAATGGGGGTGTCGGTCATGGGGAATGGGCGCGGCCCGACTCGAACGGGCGACCCCCTCGGTGTAAACGAGGTGCTCTAGCCAACTGAGCTACGCGCCCCCTTGGGAAACCTTAAGGCTAGCCTGCCAAGCTGTGCGCATGCCTGGAGGGGTGATGGGACACCGCGGTGTGCGGATTGCGCTCGCTGTTGGCGGGACGGTTGTGCTGCTGCTTGTGCTCGCTCAACTGCTGCTGCCAACGCTCGCCGCCAAACACGTGAGCGATCGCTTGGCGCGCTATGGAACGGTCAAGCACGTCAGCGTGCACGCTGTGCCTGCCCTGGAGCTCTTGTGGGGGAAAGCCGACTCGGTGAACGTGAGCGCCGGCACGCTCACCATGACGCCTGCACAGGTCGCCTCGCTGTTGCCCGAAGCACGCAACGTCAGCCATTTGACGATGTCCGTGGATGCAATGAGCTTGCGCATAGCGAGTCTCCCCAACAGCCTGTCGATAAGCAACCTGCACATGGAAAAGCATGACTCGGTGATCCAAATGCGTGCCACGCTTACACAGCAGCAGCTCACCGAAGCGCTCCCCAGCGGCTTCCGCGTAGAACCGGTGGCGAGCGGCGGCGGTCAAGTCGAAGTGAAGGCCTCCGGCGGGCTGTTCGGGGTGCAGGCCTCCATCGCCGCCCTCGTGAAGCCGCTCGAAGGTCGGCTGGTAGCCGAACCGCAGGGTCTCCCACTGGCAAGTCTTGCCACGGTAACGCTCTTCTCCAATCCCAGCCTGAAGGTGGAATCCATTGGCTTGCAAATTGAGCGCAGCCAACCGCTTACCTACGGGCTGTCTTTGCGGGCAAGCTTGAGCTGAGCGCTACGCCGAGGCGGGCGAGGACGCTGGACTAGGCAGCGAGGATGCGCTCATGCCAGGAGTGGCTCCAACGCCTGTGAACGTACCCGTGCGGCGCTCCCGTACGATCATCGGCAAGCCATTGCGCGGGCTGATGGTGGGCATCTGGCGGAACCTCAGCGCAAAGTCACTAGGAAGCTCAAGCGCAAAGCGGCGTGCAATGAGCGTGGCAATCGTGCGCACCTCGAGCTGGCCGAAGCGCATCCCAATGCAGGTGCGCGAGCCGCCGCCAAACGGGATGTATGCCCCCTTCGCAAGAGTCGCCTTTGCCTCGGGCGCAAAACGCTCGGGGCGAAAAGCCTCCGGATCTCCGAATACGTCGGGAAGGTGATGAGAGGCCCACGAGGAGTAGTTCACGTAAGCGTTGCCCGGAACCGCATAGCCTTCGAACTCGAATGGCTCAACCGACTTGCGCGGTCCTATCCACGCAGGCGGATACTTGCGCAAAGTCTCCTCGAGCATCATCTCGAGCTCGGTTAGCTCACCGCTCATCAGCTGAGCGGCGTTGGGCACATCGTCGTGCAATAGAGCCCGCTGCTCCGCCAGAAGACGATCGGCGAGGTGCGGGGCGCGGGCGAGCTCATAGAACATGAACGAAACCGTCGAGGTGGTGGTGTCGTGCCCGGCGAACAGGAGCGTCATCATCTCGTCGCGGATCTGCCCGTCGGTGAGCTGCTCGCCGCTCTCGTCCTGTGCGTCGAGCATCAGGCTGAGCACATCCTCGCCGCGCTGGCCGGTCGAGCGCCGTCGAGAGATCTCGGCGTAGAGCATTTGGTTCAGCGCTTTGGATGCCTGCTGCAAACGCGCCCAGGGCGTGCGCGGAGCGTGGATGAAGCGGTACTCGTAGCCTGAGGCATAGAAAGCCAGAGCCTGCTCGAACATGGCAGCGGCGTCAATGGAGCGGGAAGCGGCGCCGTCCGGCTCGATCCCGAACAGGGCGCGCATTGCAATGCGTGTGGCGAGCCGTCGCGTCCAGGCATACAGGTCGATATGGGCTCCAGGGGTCCACTGCTCGAGTGCCTGCTCGGTCTCGGAGGTCATCACATCGATTGACGCTGCTATCCGCTCGCGGTGGAAGGCGGGGAGCATGATGGCGCGCGCTCGGCGATGGTAGGGATCATCAGTGGTGAGAAGCCCGTCGCCGAGCAGAAGGATGAGATCTCGAAAGTGAGATTCCCGCCACAGAAAGTTGGAGGCGTGCGAAACGGTTATGTAGTGGTTGGCCGCCGGCCCCAGCATGAACACCACGTTGCTATGGAGTATCCGCAGCGTGAAAATGGGCCCATGGCGTTTGTAGGCGTCGAGCAAGAGCGGGAGTGGCTCCTCGATGAAACGCTTGGTGCGAGCCAGCGAGAACCGAGTGTCCCCGGGCGGGTAGGGAACTGTGGCTGCACGTTCGTCAGCGAGGTCCTGCACCAGCACCCTGAACGGGTTTTCGTGGCGCAACGGGGGTGGGGCGAGGGACGGCACGTCGTAAGCGTAGAGGACCGCCCCCTCGTTTTGGCTGGCCGGCCAGTTTGGCTTGGCCGTGGGGCGAGCATACTTGCCCTGCGATACTCTGCCCTTCGCACGTTCGAAGCATCCCGTGCATAGGCACGGGGGCGTAGCTCAGTTGGTTAGAGCGCTGCCCTGTCACGGCAGAGGTCGCGGGTTCGAGTCCCGTCGCTCCCGCTCCTGACACCGCCCAATCCTGATTGCGATTGAGTGGTTTCGGCGATTAGTACCTGAAAGTAGGGGATGAAGGCGGATCGTGGTCTGACGGACACGATCCGTCCTTTGTCCTGCCAGACGTGCTCAAAGAGACTGCTGAGCAGGCGGTGGCGCTCGGCTGGGGCCTGCTCGCGGTCCCAAAAGCTCCCGAAGTTGGCGAGGACTTCCTCGGCTTCTGTGAGTTGCGGGTCGGCTGGGGGCTCTAGGCGCTCTAGCTCGTCCCGTATGGCTTGCCGTCGCATGAGGTACCTGGCTTTTGTGAGGTCGCCCATCACGTAGAGGTCTTGCATCCGGCGAAGCTGCTCGGCTAGCTCCGCGCGACGGTCCGGCCCGCCGTTTTCCTCGCTGGCGTGTGCGGTTATTACGCTGAGCACCTGCTGTCGAAGCGCTACGTCGGGCTGGAATGCTCGCAGCCACTCCACGAGCTGATTCTCTAGCGGCTCGGCCTTGGTTATGGGCTCGGTACATCCTGCCCCGTGCCGGCGGGCCGAGCACATATAGCGCCGGACGGGTGGGCGCGATCCGCGCGTTCCTTGCATCCGAGCTCCGCAGCTCTGGCAGCGGAGCATCTTTCGTAGCAGGTACTCATCCGATGGCGGGCTCGGCTGCTTGACGGCCGCTCGGTATGAGCGGAGGCGCTGCACGCTGTCGAATAGCTCCTCGGGCACGATTGGCTCGTGAAGCCCCTTGATCGACTTGGAGATATCCCGCATCCCTGAGACGTAGCCGCAATAGGCCGCGTTGCGGAGCATGTCCCTAACGGTGTCGCCGCAGAACTCCCGGTCATTGCGGGTGCGTGCGCCCTTGGCGTTGAGCCATGCCGCGAGGGAGCGGTCAGACTCTTGCCCGGTGTCATAGCGCGCGAAAATGCCGAGCACTAGCGGCGCACGCTGTGGGTCGGGCACCGCGAGTTTGGTCGCGGGGTCGCGCATATAGCCCCACGGCAGGAGGCCCACCAAGTGACCCTGCCGGGCCTTCTCGTGAAGTCCGCTCCGTGTCCAGAACGACAACGAGACGCTGTAGTACTCGTCAAACATCTCGTTGATTGACTCCGCGAGGAAGGACGACGGCTCGCTTGGGTCGTCCCCGAATGGCTGGTTCACCGAGATAACTTCGATATTCATGCGCTCCCGGAGTAGCTGCTTGTAGCGGCGCGCTTCGGCGAGATTACGGGCGAAGCGCGACGTATGAAAAACGAGCACAACATCGAACTTGCCATCGGCCGCGTCCGCCATGAGGTGCTGAAACTCCGGTCGAGCCTCTGATTTGCGCCAAGCGGAGTGAAGGTCGCAATACTCGCCAACTATTTCTATCCCCGCACTCTCGGCCCACTCGAAAATCTTTTGCCGCTGAGCGCCGGGAGAGAATCCTTCGCCCTGCTCCTCGCTGGACTCGCGCATATAGGCGACGCCTCGCTTAGCCACGATTGCCGCCACGGCTGCGGCTGTATCGTCCGCGTCGAAGCCACCAGTCAGCAAACCAGTTGGCGAAGTTGTCGAGGTCCCGGTTGTCGCGGTAGGTTTGTGGGGCATGGGAGCTAGTACCTCCTGTGTCGGGCCGGGGGCGCTCCAACGCTGCCCGGCCGCTTGATTTAGAAGAATCCACGGTAGCTCGAACACGGTTTGCATGCTCCGTCGCCAGTTGGCGCCCCGTGAGGGAAGGATCGGAATTACGTTGCTTTGTCGTTCGTTGACTGGTCATCGCATGCCTGTCCGTGCTCAGTGCTTGATTCGGGCTCTAGCTGCCGGCGAGCGTCGTCGTCGCTTTCCCCCGGCCGCTGCCGGGTCGAGCCGCACCGGGCGGTCCCACTCCATCCCGTTGATATTGATGCCGTAGGGCGGGTCGGTGATGATCGCGTCAACGGTGTTGGCGTCAACGGTCTGGAGAACGTCAAAGCGGTCGGCGTGCGTGGCTGTCCACTTTGATGGTCGGATGCAGGATGGTCGGCGGGTCATGGGATTACCTCCTGGGTTGGGAGTCGGCCGAGCCAGTCCACGGGCTCGGTGTAGGCCGGGCTTGTGAAGATCGGAGCGAACGGGCCGTGCGTGGTGAGGTCTGAGAGCGTCACGAACGAGAACGGGATCGCTCGTCGGTTTCCCTTCGCGGGGTCGGATTCGTAGAGCGCGATGACTCTCGCGATGCGCCGGTTGACACGGGCTGGTGACTGGCTAGCAAGCACGATGAGTAGGTGTGGCCATGAGCGGTAGTAGCTGCGCCACAGCGGCTCGTCGTTTTGATCGGCGTTGGCCGGTGTGTAGGTGCGAAGCCGCGTGTACCTTGCGAGCTTGGTCGCGAGCTGCTCTGCGGGCCTCTCGGTTCCCCGGTCTACCTCGATGAAGCGCTGGTGCAGGACCAACTCCTCGTCGTCTCCAGCCTGGAGGTATGTCAGGAGGGCGTCGGCGATGACGAGTTGCGGCTGGCGGCGGACACTCCCTGCGGAGATCGGGTGAGCGATCTCGTGTCGCCAGTCGCACTCGTCTCCCCGCGTCCGGGCAGCGCGAGCAAACGCGACACCGACATCGTTGACGGCGATCGTGTGCCGCTTGAGCAGACCTTCGGCCTGCGCTCTCGTGGCGACTCGGCGGCGTTGCTCGGCGCGTGGGCCTGCTGCCTCGACCGCGTCCGCTCCTTCGTCGGTGAGATACCAGCAGGAGAGCGTGCCAGGGCCTCTCACTCGGTCCACCAGCTCGCGGCGCTTGAGGAGGTCGAGAATCTTCCGTGTCCACCTCTGCCCGGCGCGCGCTGTGTGTAGCGCGTGTATTTGTGTGGTCGTGAGCAGGCGGTGCTGGTAGAGCCCTGTGAGCACTGCGGGCGCAACAGCCGGAAGCGGCCGGTCGATCTGCGTGCCAGCACTCACTGCGCACCATCCCTCACGCGCATGGATTCGTTCGGCGTCGAATGCCTGCGGCCCGGCTCTGAGCAATCGCCGCCGCCCGCGCGGGGCGCGCTCTGGCACTCGGCTTCGGGTACGCGACGCGCTGGTGCCGTCCAAGGCTTCTCAGAATCCTCAGCGGATCGTGGGCGCGTGCGACCCTGGTTGCCCTGTAGGTGCTCGACTATCCGGGCGTCGAGCGTGTCGAGCGCGGCGACTGTCTCAGCGGAATCGACCCGGCCCGAAGCGGCGTCGATCGTTGGCTGCGCATCGAGGACTGCGTCGGGGCGGAAGGCTTCGGGGAACGCCTCTTCGACCGATTCGTTTGTGAACCTGAATGGCCTGGTCAGCTCGCCATTCAAGGTGACCTGAGCGATGAACGTTCGGCGCGGCAGCCCGGTGATCGCGTTGGCTGGAGGGTCGCCTCCCCACTCGCGGGCGATCAGTCCTGCGGCGTGCGAGTTCAGGGCAGTCGTGATCAAGTGACTGCGATTCGTGGTCAGCGCGTTCAGGGTGCTCGCGGTCAACCGCTCGGGGTTCTGATTGAGCAGAAATCCTCTGATCCCGTACTTCGCCGTCTGCTCCAGAAGGCTCGCCAGCGTGCCGTTCGACGCGCCGTCGAAGACCTGGATCTCATCGAGGAAGCAATAGAACGGAAGGCGCTTCTCCGGTGGCAGAAAAGCCCGGCTCTTCGCCC
>JBAPMC010000334.1:0-3102 GCA_049278415.1 Solirubrobacteraceae bacterium | reverse complement strand
CCACAATCCGACGCGCTGACCGCCGATCTGGCCGGCAGCAATGACCGGCGGCTGATCTCCTCATGGTTGCTGCATACCGAGATGCACTGCGCCGCAGGACGCCACTCCCAAGACGTCGACCTCGAGGCGGTGCGGACCGTGCTCGATTCCGTGAGCCTGATCGACCTCACCCCCGGGGATCTGCTCGCGGCCGGCACCCACGCGCCGCTGCGATCTAACGATGCCATCCACCTCGCCGTCGCGCTCAGAGTCGGCGCCGATGAGATCGTCACCTACGACGGGGAGCTTATTGAGCAGGCGACAGCGGCCGGGGTGCCCGTACTGTCACCGGGAACCAGCTCGCACCCCTGATTCTGCGCACCCGGATAGCGACCGCTATCTGAAAACAGGACCATTTGCAGCGATCTCCCGATGGCGAGACCCGGACTCGAACCGGGGACACCACGATTTTCAGTGGTGGGGCAACCAGCCCTGACCCGCTCGGATGAGCGTAGCAAAAAGTGCCCGTTTGCTGGCATTTTTGGGACGCCGCCGGCAGTCGCCGCCGGGCGTGCCGTCCACCGAGATACCTGCGGATACGTGCGGATTCCGGTGGGTTTGTGCCGCGATGCGGGGGTCGGCGGCACAAACCCCGAAGTCGGGTCTTGCGGGCAACGACGTCAGGTCGGTGACTACTCGCGCGGTAGGAAGATCTCCGAGGTTCGAGTCACGTTAGCCCGCGTAGAGCGGGCCCCGTCAGCATGACTCGCACCCACGCCGGACGCGCGGTGGCTCCCGGACCGCAATGAGCTGGAGCGCGGCCAAGATCGTGGGATGCTCATCCTGCTTGAACGCCTCCAACTGGTGCTCGGCAACCACCACGGCATGCGCGTAGGGCAGCGCCGTCTCGTATACCGCCGCCATCAGGCCATCTACTCGCTGCGTGTACAGGTCGGCGCGCTCATTCCATTGGGGCACTGTCTCGCCGTCCAGTGGCCGAAGCGATATCCAGTTTGGACCGCCGTTAGGTCTCAGTTGGCCCTCCGAGGGCCCAGTCACCTGACCGCCTGCGGTGGGGGGTGCGTTGGTGAACCCGGCCCACGTGAGATGCGGCACGTCCTGGACCTGACCGCGTGCGCGTGCCATAGCGAGCCCGCGAGCGTATTTCGTGATCTCCGGGATGTTGTAGCCGACCACCATCTCCGCATCCGTCACGCCCCACTCGGCCATCGTCGTGTCGATCTGCCGTTCGAGAGCACCTTGCGCTTGGGCGGGCGCGGCCACCAGTCCGTCCCAGGCCGTCAGCCGCTCCCCCAGCTTCGGGAAGTGTGTATGAAAAGCCTGGTCCGGCCGATACCCCTCGCCGTAGTCGCAGGCACGATCGCCCTGGATGCTCCGAGCTACGCCCAGAGCCGATGCCTTGAGGGTGGCGCAGTGGCTATCGGACACAGGCTGCGTGACGAACGCCCCAACGCCAGCGACCACGGCCACCGCCGCTGCTACAGCCGTAACTACGATCACTGCCACGAGCGCGACCGTCCACAGCGTGCTGTGCGTTTCCGGGTGCGTCGCGGCGAGCAACGCGCCACCAGGTAGCCCGATACCTACCACGAACGCACCGCCCAGTGCCGACGCTCGGAACCAGCGACGATGCCACCGCGAGCGGGTCCAGCGAAGCAGCGAGGGGGGCCTACCCATGTGTTGCAGCCTACGGCCGAGGGGTCGTCGCCCGCGGCTTCTACGCTGGGTGTATGCCTTCAGTCGCCTCCCGTCGAGCTTTGCGCCCGGGCCTTGATCGGCCGCAGACAGAGTACGCGTGGCCGCCGTCGCTGTTGAGGTCCGAAGGCGATAGGCCGCTGGTGTACCTCGATATGAACCAGTGGGTCTATCTGGCGCAGGCTGCGACGGGACACGCCAACGGCAAGCGCTACGAGAAGGCCCTTGAAGCGTTGCGGGGCGCCGTGGGCCGCTTGGTGATTCCGCTCTCGGCGGCGCACTACATGGAGGTCGAGGGCATTCGGGACGCGAAACGGCGCTCGAACTTGGCAACGCTCATGGAGGAGTTGAGCGGGTTCGTGTGCATCATGCCACCGTCGAGCGTCATGCGGGTCGAGCTAGACGCTGCGCTCGCGCAGCTTCTTGGCACGCCCTCGCTTTTCCCCAGCGCGCCGCTGCTCGGCTTGGGGGCCCTTCAAGCGTTCGGGAGGCGCGGCGGTCTGACCATCCACTCTGAGGATGAGGGCGACATCACTGCGCGGGTGCGCCAGGAATGGCCCGGCGGGCCGGCTGCCTATGATGCTTTCTCGCTCGCAGCGGACCTTCAGATCACGCGCGACGTATTGCGCGGGCCCGATGGCGAAGTGGAGGTCGCCGAGATGCGTGGGCGGGGATGGGACCCGACCGTTGCTCGCCGGATCGCCGAGGACCGTGCCCAAGGCGAGCGGGGACTTGCCCAACGACTCGTCGCCAAGCCTGAGTATCGCGATCGCGTGCGCGATCTAGTCTCGGCCCGCTACCTGGCCTTTGAGCTCGTCAACGCATTCAAGGAAGCCGTCGCCGCCCACGGTCGCGGTGACCTTATTGCCACACTCACCGACGACATCGACATAGCGCGCCGGCTCACCGACTCGATGCCGAGCGCCGACGCTTGGATATCGCTGCTCACCGCTGCCCACCGCAACCCGCAGAGCCGCTGGGAGCCCAACGACATCTTCGACTTCGATGCCCTGAGCGTGGCCATCCCATACTGCGAGGTGGTCGTGACCGACAGGCATGCGTGCAGCCTTGCGAATGCTGCACGCCTACCGCAGCGTCTCGGCACGAAGGTCATCCCAACGCTCGACCAACTCGTCTCGGTGCTCGACGGCATGCTCTAGAACGCGCCGGAGGCCGAGCCGCCCGCCCGGCCTAGCTGTTGAGTTGGCCGGCCTCTTGTAGGGCCTTCAGCGTGGCGAGGACGGCGCTGTCGCGGTACTGCGTGTCGCCAGCGGCCTCGCGCACGACACCGACAACTTCCTTCACGCCGACGACCTCGATCGGGCCGGTCCCCACGTGCTGTTCCGCTGCCCAGGCGCGCACTCGCTGCTCGTGCTCCCCGGCCCGGCGGCCGGAGAAGCGCCCAAC
>JBAPMC010000333.1:0-2600 GCA_049278415.1 Solirubrobacteraceae bacterium | reverse complement strand
GATCTAGATCTCGTTATAAGCGCTCCACCGAGCGCCGACTCTCCGCGCTCGAGCTTTCTCCCTGTTCGCGCTCGAGCTTCTCCCTGCGCCCCAAATGGCGGCCCTCGACGCGCACACTCCTGGGCGTGCCAAATTGGTACGCAATGCAGACAAGACACTCATTGTCAATGGAGTACATCGTATCTTACACTCAACTGAGGGGAGGAAACGTAATCATCTGGGGAGTCTGGGATTCGGCTGCATCGCCTCATATCTTCGGGTCAGCTACGGATCGCGCTGGTTGTCGGGGTACTGGCGTGTGCCGTACATGTCTCCGGGGTGGCTCGTCCTGTTGGCGGGAGGAGCGAGTCACTCCGGAGCGCATTTGAGCCGGCGCTCCAGCGCGTGGGGGGTCCCCGCGCGAAAGCGAGCATCATCGGTGGCGCAGGCGCTTCGATTGCGAGCTTCCCCTTCCAGGTTGCTCTGTACGACCCGCAGGCTGGCTCTCCGGCGGCGGGCTTCTTCTGCGGCGGGGTCATCGTCGACGCCACCCACGTGGTTACCGCCGCCCACTGCATCACCGGCGGCGGCGGGCGGCAAGCGGGCTCCGCGAGCGAGGTGGCTGTGCTTGCAGGCTCGAGCACGCTCGACCCCCCCGACCCGGGGAGCGTTCGCGATGTGGTGCAGTCAAGCGAGTTCGACTCCCACTACAACTCCGTGAGCAGCGACTACGACGTTGCTCTGCTCACTTTGGCCCGGCCGCTGTGGCAGGGCTCGACCGCGCCGAGCATCAATGGCGCCAACACGATTGCCCCACTGCCGCTCGACCCAAGCAAAGCATCCGCTTACGCCGATCCCAACCTCACTCCCGCGATCACCGCCACAGCAAGCGGATGGGGGGACGTCAACCCCGCTCCCGGCCATGCAGCCAGCTACCCAACGAGTCTGCGCTCAGTGCAGATGCCGCTCGTGCCGGACTCGCTATGCGAAGAACAGTACGCAGCCATCGAACAGGCGATTACCTCGCGCATGATCTGCGCCGGCGGCGGACGCTCTCACCTGGACACTTGCTACGGCGACAGCGGCGGGCCGCTCGTGGTGGATAAGGACTCCCCGGCGCGACCGCCGGGCGACTACGTGCTAGCCGGGCTCGTCGACTTCGGCAATGGCTGCGCCCAGCCCGGCTACGCGGGCGTCTACACGAAGATCTCGAGTCCCGAAATCATGCGTTTTCTGAGCTCGGGCATGGGCCACCTAGTGAGGCCGGTCGGCTCACAGGCCAAGCACAAGAAGCGCAAGAGGCACAAGAAGCGCCACCGTCATCGCAGTCGGCCGAGCACGAGTAGCCCGGCTGGGCACGGGTAGCCGCACGAGCTCGAGTGGTCGCACGAGCACGAGGAGTCGGCCGGACACGAGCAGACTGCCAGGCATGAGCAGCCCCCGAGGCGTGAGCTGACTCGGCACGTGCAGTAGCGCCGTTTGAAGTCATCGGAGAGCTCCGCTGGCCAGTCCGGGAGCGCGCACCGTGCATCCTCTGGAAGACTGGGATCATGCTCTCGCGCCAAGACGCAGTTGCTGCCCTGTCCGCCAACGAGTTCGATCTCGTGGTTGTCGGCGGTGGGATCACCGGCGCAGGCGTCGCGCTCGATGCCGCTACCCGTGGCTATAGCGTCGCCCTCGTCGAGCGCGCCGACTACGCCTCGGGAACCTCGAGCCGCTCCAGCAAGCTCGTCCACGGTGGGCTGCGCTACTTGCAGCACTTCGATCTCGGGCTCGTCCGCGAGGCATTGCTCGAGCGTCAGCTAATGGTGGCGCTTGCCCCGCATCTTGTGCACCCGTTGCCACTAGTGGTGCCCGCCTTCGACGGCGCCCGCCCAGATCGGTTGATGGGAATGGGATTGAACCTCTACGACGTCATGTCCGTCGACCGTGATCGCCTGCGCTCCCGTCGCTCCCGTCGCACCCAAAGGGCACAGGACGGACGTGGCGAGCCGACGGCTGGCGAGTCAGGCGGCGCTCGAGCGGCCGTGTCCGAAGAAGGGGAGTCGTGGAGCCCTGAGCGCCACCGCGTCATCTCCGGTGAGGACGTGATCGAGTTGCTGCCAGCCTTGGCCAAACGCGAGCCCACTAGCGGCTATCTCTTCTATGACTGCCAAACAGACGACGCGCGACTGGTGCTCACGGTGTTGGGAGAGGCGGAGCGCTTCGGGGCGGTCTGTGCGAATCGCATGAGCGCAACGGCGCTGCTCGAGCGTGACGGGCGCGCTCGCGGGGTACAGATGCTCGACGAGGAGAGTGGCGAGCGCTTCGATGTACGAGCGGAGAACGTGGTCAACGCGACCGGGGTCTGGGCCGACGAGTTGCGTCCAGAGGAGCTTCACGAGGCCGAGCTGCCGGTGATCAGACCCAGCCGCGGAACCCACGTGACGCTGCGCCACGAGGACCTGCCGCTGATCGGAGGCGCAATCGTGCCGGCCGGAGCGGGCAGAACGATCTTCGCCCTGCCGTGGCTCGGACGCACTCTCGTTGGCACCACCGATAACGACTACGAAGGCTCGCTCGAGCACATATGCCCGTCTGGGGATGACGTCGACTACCTGTTGGCTGCGGTCAACGAGTTC
>JBAPMC010000332.1:0-5902 GCA_049278415.1 Solirubrobacteraceae bacterium | reverse complement strand
GCTCCGCGGTCGCCTCGTTCAGCTCGTGGAGTGATTCGTCGAGGAGCTCCGCGGCCCCTTGTGGGTCGTGCTCGATGCGTTCTCTTACCATTCGTAGGTCGATGCCGAGGGCCATGAGTCGCTGCTGGGCGCCATCGTGGAGGTCCCGCTCGAGTCGGCGCCTTTGCTCATAGCCGGCCTGCACGATGCGTGAGCGTGAGGCCTGAAGCTCGGCAACCTTCGCCCGTAGTTCGGCGGCCAATCGTTCGTTTCTGAGCGTCAGACCGGCGGCGGCGCCCGCTGTCTGCACCAGTTCGCGTTCCTCCGCGAGGCCCGGGCTGTGCACGATCGCAGCGATTCGTTCGCCCTCGTGCTCGATGATGGTGGAGACCTTGCCCGTCGGCGCGGGATCGACCCGAACCGCCTGACCGGCGGCGTCTAGGTATGCGTCCTGGTCCGGTACCCAATATGCGAGCTCCAAGGTCGGGTCTCCAAGCGCGTCCGCGAGCGCGTCGCGCAACGCTCCGCGGCCACCACCCTCACCGAGCTGGGCCAAGAGCGCGCTGATCGCGTCGGCTTCGCTGAACCGGGATCGCAGGAGGCCCACCAAGAAGGCAAACGGTAGGCAGGCGATGGACGTGAACAAAGCCAACGTCTGCGCGTCAGAAATGTCGCTCGACAGGCCGGCCTGTTCGACGACGAGGGCGGCCATCAGCAGCAGAAACGTGAGCCCGCCGACGGCGACGATCGGGGCGAACATCCTCGCTCGCCCTGGGGTGCCGCTACGCCAGCGTCGATAGAGGACCGCGACCACGGCACCCAGCAACGCGATCGAGACGTCTAGTTGCGCCGCGCTGAGCACCCCGGCAGCCTCGGAGTTTTCGATCAGCAGCGGGTTACTGGGGTCGGCCTTTGATGGGTCGGTGAACAGGAACACTCCAAGCTGCAGCACCGTCGTGTTGACGTAGGCGATGGTGACCAGGAGACGATCCAGCCGGGTTTCGAGCCTCCCCGAGGGAAACGACAGCAGCAGGTGGATGAGCACCGCGTAGATCAGCACCTCCCCGACCGAGGCGATCGCGAACACGACGCTGTCGTTGGAAAAGGCCAACCCCTTCACCAAGCCGCTGAGGCCGACCGCGACCATGAGCGGACCGATGTTGCCGGCCGACCGCTGCCTCCAAACCCATAGCCCGACTCCCACGAACCCCCAGCCGGTTGCCAGGAACAAGCCGGCAAACGCGCCCTGGTGAACGTTGTGCTCGCCGTTGATCATGACGACGAAAGCGGCGACGCCCATCAGGAACGCCAAGCCGGCGAGACCGATCAGGGTGCGTCGCGGAGCGGTCAGCGGATGAGTAAAGAGATCGCCTCCGCGCTCAGCTCGCTCTTGGCGACGAACCCGCGCGCGCCGCTGGCGCCCACCGCCTCGTCAAGGTCGGTGAAGTCATGGCTCGAGACAAGCACTATCTGCGGGGTAGCGCCGTTCCCATCGAGTAGTCGCCGCGTAACCTCGAAGCCGTCGATGTCGGGTAGGTGCACGTCGAGTAGCAGGACCTCTGGGTTCAGCTTCTCCACGGCAGCCACCACGCCGTCACCGTTGTCTAGCTCCCCGACGACGTCGTAGCCGTTGGCTTCGAGCATGCGCCTCGCGCTGGCGCGGAAGCTGGGGTGATCATCCACGATCAGGACAGTCTCTCTCATGAGAGCTGATCATCGCGCACGGCCGCGCTTGGTTCCATACGGCTGGCCGCCCCGAGCTGGCGGCAAACCGACGTATCCCGGGCCGCTACCCGACGTCACAGACGCCTGCCTGGCCCCCTGGCTTCTTCCTCGCTGAACGAAGAGCCTGTCGTCATGCCCGAAGTCAAGCCCAAAGGGGGATGCAGCATGACCGCCACGACCGCTAGCACCGCGCACGAGCCCAGCAGGAAAGAACGAACCATGCATCCTTCGACCAGACGCTTCGGTCGCGGCCGGATCACCGGCCTGACCCTGATCGCGGTCCTCACGCTCGGGCTCGGCTACCTCCACTTCGCCGGGGGTTCTAGGGCCGTCTCCGTGCCTGCCGGCGCGCATGCAGGCCAGCTGACGCTCAAGAACTGTACCTACAACACAGAGAAGGGCGCCTACGCCGCCGACTGCGGAACGCTCGTGGTGCCCGAGAACCGCGCCGACCCGCACTCGCGGCTGATCGCGCTGCCGGTCATCCGGATCCGTGCGCGTTCGGCACATCCGGGCGCCCCGATCTTCCGCCTGGAAGGCGGCCCCGGCGTCACGAACATGAAGTTCACGGACGCCAGTCGGTTCACCGCAAACCACGACGTCGTCCTCGTCGGCTACCGCGGCGTCGACGGCTCCGTTCGGCTCAACTGCCCGGAGGTCGAGTCGGCCCTCGAGCACTCCGCCGACTTCCTCGGCCAGAAGTCCCTCGATGCCTACTCGAACGCGTTGCGCTCGTGCGCGAAGCGGCTCGAGGCAAACGGCGTCGATCTCGCCGGCTACACACTCCCCGAACGGGTCGACGACCTCGAGGCGGCACGGAAAGCCCTCGGCTACCACCAGATCGACCTGTTGAGCGAAAGCGCGGGCACCCGCACCGCGATGATCTACTCCTGGCGCTACCCGACCGCCATCCACCGTTCGGTGATGATCGGCGTCAACCCACCCGGCAACTTCATCTGGCACCCCAAGACGACGGACGAACAGATCGGCCGCTATGCCAGCCTCTGTGCACAAGACGCGACGTGCCACAAGCGCACCAGCGATCTCGCCGCGACGCTGGAACGGACCGTCGCGCACATGCCGAACCGCTGGCTGTTCTTTCCGATCAAGAAGGGCAACGCACAGATCGCCAGCTTCTTCGGACTCATGGAGACGACGGAAAACGCCTCGCCGCTCTCCGGGCCGATGACCCTAGACGCCTGGCTCTCGGCCGCCCACGGTGACTCGAGCGGGCTCTGGTTCGAGTCGCTCCTCGCCCAGATCGCTTTCCCTGAAGCGTTTGTCTGGGGCGACGTCGCAGCTGTCGGAATGGCCGACAACCAAGCTGCCGAGCGTTACTACTCGTCAAGCGAACACGACGGCTCCTCGATTATCGGCAACCCCGGAACGGAATTCCTCTTCGGCGGCGGAGGCCTCCTGCACGCATGGCCGGCCACCGCGGCCGACAACGAGTACACCCATGTCCAGACATCGAACGTGCAGACGCTCCTGATCGGCGGCAGTCTCGACTTCGCCACCCCGCCCCAGAACGCGACCAAGGAGCTCCTCCCCTACCTGCCCAACGGCCACCAGGTCATCCTCGCCAACTTCGGCCACACAACCTCCTTCTGGAGCGAACAGACCAAGGCGAGCACGCACCTGATTAACACCTACTTCGACACAGGCAAGGTCGACGACTCGCTATACAAACCTCAAACGGTCAAACTCACGCCCGAATCCACACAGACCGGACCCGCCAAGGCCATCGCCGGCGCGATCATCGGCCTCGGACTCCTCATGATCCTGTCACTGCTACTGATGTGGCGCCGGAAGCACAAGCGCGGCGGCTTCGGGCGCAAGGCGAGCGCGACACTGCGCTCCGTCTACCTGCTGGTGCTCGGCCTCGGCGGATGGTTCACCGGCCTGACCATCGTGCTGGTCGCTTTGCCGACAGTCCCGCTCGACAGCGAGCTCATGGCCGTTCTCTCCATCGCCACACCGATCGGCCTCGGCAGCTACTTGGCCTGGGTCAACCCCGACCGGCCGGCCAGGGCCACGAGGATCGGGTTCGGGGTCGCGCTGATGGGCGCCCTCGTCGGCGCGCTGCTGGGGTTCAACGCAACAGCCGGGCTCATGGCGGTCATCACCACGATCATCGGAGCAGCTGCCGGTGCGAACCTCGGCCTGATCGCCCTCGACGTCGCACGAACCGGCGAGCGGCCGGAGACCGTTCCGCCCATCGCCACTGTCGACAGCGAGCCGACGCCGCAGGCCGAGCCAGCGCCGATCGCCATTCCAGCGGTCGAACACTGACCCCCGGAGTCCGTTCGCGCAGAGGATGTTGCGGTGTGCTGGTTGCCGCCACATGCTCTGCTGGCGTACGTGCTGGCCTCGCACATTGGCTGTGCATCAGCAGGACGGCAGCTTTCGCGCGATGTCCTACGAGGCGATCGACTCAATCGACGATGCTCGACGTGCGATAGGCCCGCGGGCGCCATCATCTTCTGGTGAGGCGTGAATACATCGCCACGACGGCTAGACCCGACTTCGGGGTTTGTGCCGCCGACCCCCGCATCGCGGCACAAACCCACCGGAATCCGCACGTATCCGCAGGTATCTCGGTGGACCGCATGGCCGGCGGCGACTGCCGGCGGCGTCCCAAAAATGCCAGCAAACAGGCACTTTTTGCTACGCTCATCCGAGCGGGTCAGGGCTGGTCGCCCCACCACTGAAAATCGCGGTGTCGGCGGTTCAAGTCCGCCTCTCGCCACTCGAAAGCCCTGCAAATGAACGCTATTTGCTATTTGTGGTCAGGGCACGCGCTTACGGTCTTTGACGAGGTTCGGATGCTCTTGACGTGGTGGCCATCGCCTGAGCGAAGCTGAGACGGCGGTCGTTGCGCACGACGTAGTACATGGCCCACGGATCGCGGCTGGGGTCAGCTCGCGGCATGCGCGCCTCCGGTGGCGAGCTTCAGGAGTGCGGCGCTCAGCGCCCCGCCGATGCTCGTCTCGTGCCGGTCGGGCGCTACTCGCCAACGGCCATTCGGCGTCTCGGGGATTCCGGCGCGCTGGATAAGGGCCTCGGCAAGCTGGCTGTCAACGCATACCGATACGTCGTCGCGGGTTCGGCGTGCTTTCCGCGCGAGCGCGTGGGCGAGCACGTTTTCGGTGCGGGAGATTTGGGCGATCGACCACCCTGGCTGGTGTCTGGCCAGATGGCGGCACGCCGCCTCGCGCAATGGGCGCAGGTGCTCGCTTTCGCCGCGGTGCGGTCGCGCCGCAGACTCGCAATCGGTTCTGAAGATGACGTGGGGAAGGTGTGCCTGCTCGGCTGCGCTCATCGCCAGCAGAAGCGCTCGCAGCTCTGCCTCGCCGTTGTTCTTGCATTCCACGAGCCGGCTTTGGCTTTCGAGCTGATCGCTTTGGTATGCGATCCCTGCCCAGCCATTGCGGTAGGACGCATCGCAGTTGACGTAGATCATGGCGTCCCGGGGCTGTAGCTCGCCCTCGATCGCGTCGTTGGGCTCAGCCGGTACGAGGACGCGGTAGCGCATAGCCGTGGGCTATCGGGGGGCGGGGTGCTGGCGATCGCGGGGATTGAGCGCGCCGGCCAGCGCGTGGCCGCGACGTGGCGCTACAGCGCCCGAGCGGGCGCGCTGTGGGGGCGTCAGCCGGTCGCACTGGCGCCGCCTTGCTGGTTGGTGACGGTGGTGTTCGGCTCGCGGCGCATGATCTGTGGGAGCAGCAGGGACTGCCCGCGCCCGTATCCGGGTTGGCAGCCCTGCTCCCACGGGAAGCGGCCGGTGGGATCGCAGACGATGATCTGCTTCACCGTGGCCGTCCCGCCGTCGTGGTGGTCGCGTCGCCACCACTCGGCGAGGCCGAGGTAGGAGTCGACCATCCGGTCTGGAATGGGCGCGATCCAACACGGCACGTCGTTTGCGAACGCTCCGACCACGCGCCCTTCGGCCTCGGGTGTCTCCTCCAGCAGCGCGACGACCGAGGTGATCACGCGGATGCTCGCCTTCGGGCTGAGGCCGCTAACGGCTAGCTCGGGGTGACCGATGTGCTGGGGGAGGCCGATCGTGTAGGTGTAGCTCGGACCGCTGCACTCTCTCGTCGGGATCACCTGAGTCATGGTGTAGCCGTAGAGGGCGATCCGCGTCAGCAGAAGCGCTCGTGTACGTCCCACCTGGTCGTAGCTCACGCTTGCACCC
>JBAPMC010000331.1:0-3116 GCA_049278415.1 Solirubrobacteraceae bacterium | reverse complement strand
TCGAGCGCAGCATGCGCTCGATCGCGCACCGCGCTCTCGGGGATCGCAAGCATCTCCGCCACCTCGCCATAGCTCTTGCCGCGGTCGAGCACGAGCGAGAGCACAGCGCGTTGGTCGGGTGGCAGTCGGTCGAGCTCGGTCATGTGGAGAGCGGTCACCACGTCTCTCCGGACGATGACAGCTGTCCCTTAGGCTATCGTGGCCGGCCGATGGCAATCACACTAGCCGCGCACATCAACGACTTTCTACAGGGCTACGACCGCCTCTACGGGCTGGAGTTGCTGGAGTGCTCTGAGGATGAGGTGCGCGCCCAAGTGGTGGTTCGCGACGAGCACAAGCAAGCAGCCGGCCTCGTGCACGGAGGTCTCTATGCGTCAATCGCAGAGTCAATCTCCTCGCTTGCAACCGCGGTGGTGGTACTCGAGGAAGGCCTTGCAGCGATGGGCATGTCGAACAACACGAGCTTTCTGCGCCCAATAACCGCGGGAACCGTGCACGCGCACGCAACCCGCATTCACCGTGGACGCACCACCTGGCTGTGGGACGTCAAGTTCAGCGATGACAACGGCCGCACCTGTGCGCTCACGCGCATGACCATCGCCGTGCGCCCGCTTTCAAGCTGAGCGACTCCGCCGTCGCCTCCCAGCGGAGAGACGCCGCCATTCCTCTAGACGGAGAAAACGCTAGCTATTCCGTGCGGGGGCGTGGAACGCTCACGCCCACCGGAACCTGGCCCGGTAGCGGCAGACGGTCAAAGCCCGTGTCAGGCGCCGCAGCAGGCAGACGCGCTTGCGGTAGCCCAACCTCGTTGACGGGCGCCATCATCGTGGCCGCCGCGCGGGAGAGCGAGGGGCTGCGCCCATACACGCTCACAACGACGCCGCCCGTAGGGATCGCCAACGTCGTGCCGGACTGAGCCAAGCGTGCGCTCGCCCCCCTCAGCGACAGCGATCGTGTTGCGCCGCTCACGCCCGGGATGAAGCTGTTGTCGGGCGAGGTCACGATCGACAACGGCGTCACACACGTGTACTGACCGCCAACCAGGCAGTCGCCATAGCGGATCATCACCGCCCCGCCGGGATCGATCGTTACGTTGGTGATCTGCATGTTGCGGAAGCTGAGCCCGAGCCAGTACACGGGAAAATGGCTCTTCACCATCACAGTCTCTAGCGGGGACGCCCCGATGGGCTGATCCTGGAGGGTGTTCCCGCAAGAGGCGAGCGCCAGCGCGAAAAGCACGAAAGCAGCAGCGAGACACGTATTGCGCGGCAGTTGGGAAAGCAAGGGCCGACTGAGCATGCGAGGCAGAGTACTGGCGCGGCTCGCCACTCAGCCGCGGTACGCATTGGTGATCGGCATGCGTCGATCGCGTCCAAATGCACGCTCGGTGATCTTGATGCCCGGGGGAGACTGGCGACGCTTGTACTCGGCGCGATCCACCAGTCTCGTGGCCCGCTCGACGTCCTCTAAAGGAAGACCGTCGGCGATCAGCTGCTCACGGCTGCGGTTCAGCTCTATATAGCCGTGCAATATCCGGTCTAGCACGTCATATGGCGGCAGGGAGTCTTGATCGGTCTGGTTCTCGCGCAACTCAGCCGACGGAGGGCGCTCAACGATCGAAGGCGGGATCGGGGCGCCTACACGTCCGTGCAGCATTGCCTCAGCTGAGTTGCGCCAACGCGCCAGTCGATACACGAGCGTCTTTGGAACATCCATTATCACCGCGAAGCCGCCCGCCAAATCGCCGTAGAGGGTTGTGTAGCCAACCGACATCTCCGACTTGTTGCCGGTGGTGAGCACCAGCCAGCCAAACTTGTTGGAGAGCGCCATCAAGAGGTTGCCGCGGATGCGTGCTTGCAGGTTCTCCTCTGTCAGATCCGCATGCAAACCCTCGAAGTCAGCTTGGAGGGTCTGGGTGTAGGCGTCCATCGCCTGCTCTATTGGAAGCTCGTGTGCGCGCACATCAAGCGCTTGCGCAAGCGCCCGCGCGTCCTCCTGCGTGGCTGAGGAGGAGTAGGGAGAGGGCATGACCGCCACGTTGACGCGCTCCGATCCGAGGGCATCCGCCGCCAAACACGCCACGAGGGCAGAGTCGATTCCACCAGAGAGTCCGAGCACGACCGCGCCGAAGCCATTCTTCTCCACATAGTCGCGCAAGCCAAGCAGCAACGCCTCATACACCTCCTGCTCGAGTGGGGCGATCGGCTCGTGCACTTCCCCAACGGTGGCGATCGGCTCGTGCGCCTCTTGCTCGAGTGTGGCGATCGGCTCGTGCATCTCCTCCCCAACGGAGGGGATTGGCTCGCGCACCGGTGCATCCATGCCGTTCGTGGGGAGCTCGAGCTCGCAGACGAGCAAATCCTCCTCGAACTGGGCGGCGCGGGCGATCGTCTCCCCGGCAGGGTTGAGCACGAAGGAGTGGCCGTCGAAGACGAGCTCGTCCTGCCCGCCAACCATTGCGCAGAAAGCGATATGCGCCCCCGTCTCGCGAGCGCGCTGTGCGAACAGTCGCTCGCGCTCCAAGCCCTTGCCGGCGTGGTAGGGAGAAGCGGAGATGTTCACGATCAGCTTTGCCCCGGCGGCTGCCTCAAAGGCGGCAGGAGCGCCGGCAATCCACAGGTCCTCGCAAACCGTCACACCTACCTTGTGCCCGCTCACCTCAACCACTGTGCCAGCGGAGTCGCCCGACTTGAAGTAGCGCTGCTCGTCAAACACGCCGTAGTTGGGAAGGTGGAGCTTGCGGTAAACCGTTTGCACGGCTCCGTCAGCGAGCACCGCCGCGGAGTTGTAGACACTGCTGTCCGCTTGCTCAGGGAAGCCAACAATCGCCACGATCCCCACGGCGGAGGATGCGAGCTCCTGTAGCTCTACGCCCGTGTCCGCCAAGAAGTGCTCGCGCAAGAGCAGGTCCTCCGGGGGGTAGCCTGTGAGCGCAAGCTCGGGGAACAGCACCAGCTCGGCGCCCGCTTGCTTGGCCGCGTTCATGCCCTCGCGGATGCGCTTCGCGTTGCCCGCGAGGTCGCCGACGGTGGCGTTCATCTGGCAGAGGGCCAGGCGCAAGCCGGTCCTCACCGCCCCTCAGCTCTCTGCACTAGTGCGCTGCTACCGCTCGCGGG
>JBAPMC010000330.1:0-1517 GCA_049278415.1 Solirubrobacteraceae bacterium | reverse complement strand
GCGTCTTTAGCATCGAGCGCCGCGCCAACGCTCCCACCTGTGTGGCAAGCGCCGGGTTCACGCCGCAACGGGCTCGGTGGACGCCTCGTCGGAGTCCTCGCCGGTCCCATGATCTGAGGCGCCCTCGAGCGAGCGCCCGGTCTTTGCCAGGAACACGTCGTCGAGGGTGGGGGAGTGCAGGCGCAGATCGGCGACCCGCAAACCCTCAGCGTCGAGCACTCGCACGATCTCCGCGAGATCTGAAGCGCCTTCAGACAGCTGTGCAGCCACGCCACCGGCTGAGGCGCTGGTCTCATCGCCAAAGCGATGCAGCACCGTTGCCAGACGCTCGCGATCGCCGGGATCTTGGGGGATCGCCTCAACGGTCTTGCGCCCGATCTCGGCCTTCAGCGCGGTTGGGGTGCCCTCCGCCACGATCTTGCCGTGGTCGATGATTCCCACACGATCGGCGAGCACGTCAGCCTCCTCGAGGTACTGCGTGGTCAGGAACACGGTAACGCCCTCTCCGGCAAGGCGTCTCACCTCACCCCACAGGGCCGCTCTGCTCTGTGGATCAAGTCCTGTGGTTGGCTCGTCCAGGAAGAGCAGGCGCGGACGGTGAAGCAGCGCGAGCGCAAGGTCCAACCTGCGCTTCATGCCACCTGAGTAGCCATTTACCTTGCGGTCTGCGGCTTCGGAGAGCCCAACGCGTTCGAGCAGTTCCGTTGCGCGTGCGTCGCGCCCATCCTTCGCGAGCCCATGCAGGGCGCTCTGTAGGCGCATGTGCTCGCGGCCGGTGAGGAACGGGTCGAGTGCCGACTCCTGCAGAGAGGCGCCAATCGCGCGCCTAACCTCCGGGCCCTGGTGCACCACGTCCAGGCCCGCCACACGCGCGCTACCGGAGGTAGGGGGCAGCAACGTAGTGAGCACAAGCACGGTTGTCGACTTGCCCGCGCCGTTGGGTCCGAGGAATCCATAGATCTCGCCTGGCGCCACACGCAGGTCGATCCCGTCCACCGCTCGAACGTCGCCCTTGAAGACTCTGACGAGGCTCTCTACTTCGATTCCGTTGTTAGCTTCATCCATCGACACGACGTTATAGCCAGTATGCGACGGAAACCCGGTTCTGCCCGGCAGGCTCGCCCGGACGCCTACTGTCATCGAGAAGCCGGCCCCTGCAGCGCCAACCCCATGTTGACTAGGCGCTGCCGGTCTCTCAGTGGCCCTATACGAGTAGTTCGTCAGGCGAGAGAATGATCCGCAAATGCTCGCTCACACCGGCGATTGCGAACAGGCGCTGAACCTGCTCTGTGCCGCGTGTCAGGGCGAACTCCTGCCCGTGCTGCCGCGAGCGCTCGTGTGCCGCGAGAATCACGCGCAGGCCCGCAGAGTCTATGAACTCGAGGTGCTCTAGGTCGAGCACAACTATTCCAGTCGCCTCAACCTCGGCGCTCTCGATCTCTTGCTGAAGCAATGGCGCTCCGAGCAGGTCGAGTTCGCCATGGAGTCCAAGCACGATCCTATCCGCCTCATTGCGC
>JBAPMC010000329.1:0-3845 GCA_049278415.1 Solirubrobacteraceae bacterium | reverse complement strand
ACCTCGCTTTCCAGTCGGCCTTCCCTCGGCTCTTGTAGAACCTCCTCTCCTAGCGGGTCCTCCGTCGGCTCCCTCTCAACCTCGGCAGCCGAGGCGGGGGCTTCCTCGACGATCATGTGCGCGTTCGTTCCGCTGATCCCGAAGGAAGACACGGCGGCGCGACGCGGGCTACCAGCAGGCGTCCACGATTGCTCCTGTGCGAGCAGCGATACGGCGCCCTTAGACCAATCGATCTGTGAAGAGGGCTGCTCGGCGTGCAAAGTTCTCGGCAACGTGCCGTGACGCAGCGCCATAACCATCTTGATCACACCCGCCACACCCGCAGCCGCCTGGGTATGACCCATATTCGACTTGATCGAGCCCAACCACAACGGCCGGCCCTCCGCACGATCTTGACCATAGGTCGAGATCAATGCTTGAGCCTCGATCGGATCACCCAATTTCGTGCCCGTGCCATGCGCCTCAACCACATCCACCTCGCCGGCCGAGAGCCCAGCGCTTGCGAGCGCCTGGCGGATCACACGCTGCTGAGAGGGACCGTTGGGCGCAGTCAACCCGTTACTCGCGCCGTCCTGGTTCACCGCGCTGCCACGCACAACTGCCAACACCCGATGACCGTTGCGCCGCGCATCGGACAGACGCTCAAGCATCACCACACCGACACCCTCGGAGAACCCCGTCCCATCGGCATGATCCGAGAAGGGCTTGCACCGCCCATCATTCGCCAGACCACCCTGGTGAACAAACTCGACAAAAACCGACGGGCTAGACAGCACGGTCACCCCACCAGCCAACGCCAGCGAGCACTCACCCGCCCGCAGCGACTGGCACGCCAGGTGAATCGACACAAGCGAGGACGAGCACGCCGTATCAACAGTCACAGCAGGCCCCTCGAAACCAAAGGTATAAGCGACGCGCCCCGACACCACGCTGGTGGAGCCGCCCGTCATCCCATAGCCCTCCAAGCCGCTCGGCATGTCTTGAGAGAAGTGGTGGTAGTCCTGCGAGCTGATTCCCGCGAACACTCCCGTCAGACTGCCCTGCAGCGAAGCCGGATCCAGCCTTGAGTCTTCCATCGCCTCCCAGCAAACTTCAAGCAACAGGCGCTGCTGGGGGTCGGTCGCGAGCGCCTCGCGCGGACTGATCCCGAAAAAGCCCGCGTCAAAATCCCCCGCCTCATAGAGAAATCCGCCTTCGCGCACATGACCGTTGCCGGCAGGATCAACGCCAGCATCCGGCAATCGCCCCAGGTCCCACCCACGATCTGCAGGGAAAGCGGAGATTGCATCGCCGCCACGAGACACCAATCCCCACAGCTCCTCTGGCGAGCTCACACCACCTGGGTAACGACACGCCATACCCACAATCGCGATCGGCTCACGCTCACGCTCTTCCACCTCATGCAATCGCCGCCGCGCCTTGCGCAAGTCAACGGTTACGCGCTTGAGATACTCCAGAAGCCTCTGGTCCTCAGGCATGTCGGTCCTCGCCTGCGCTCTCAAGCGCAACATCGCCACCGCGCTCAGCCAGCGACCCGAGCTCCCTATCGATCAGGTCAAAGACCTCCTCTGCCGTGGCCGAGCGCACATCCTCGTCATCACCGCTCGGCGCCTGCTCCGAGGACAGGCGTGAGAGGAAGCTGTGCAGTCGCGCAGTGACAGCCGCCCTCGCGTCACCGTCCTCCGAGAGAGCCGACAATCGTCGTTCAAGCTCCCCGAGCTCTGTTTCAACGGACACTGCCGAGGACCCTTCGCTTGAGATGTGGTCGAGCAGGTGGCGAGCAATGGCCTCTGGCGTCGGATGGTCGAAGACAAGCGTGGCGGGCAGGTGCATGCCTGTCTCAGCGCTCAATCGGTTACGTAGCTCCACGCCGGCAAGCGAATCGAATCCCAGATCCTTGAAGGAGCGCTGAACGTCGACCCTGTCCACCGTGTTGTGACCAAGCGCTTGGGCCGTTTGAGCGCGGACGAGCTCGAGTATCACTTGCTGGTGGCGATCCTTTGGGGTATGTGCCAATAGTCGTGCCAGTGACCTGTCCGAGGTGTTGGTGGTCTGCCTCGAGCGCACACTGATAACTCCGCGCAACAGCGCGTGTAGCTCGTCCGTCCCAGCCTGAGCGCGCAGCGCTGTGACGTCCAGTCGAGCGGGCGCCACAACCGCCTCGTTCAGAGTGGATGCAATATCCAGCAGGCGAAGTCCTTCTTCGTTTGACAACGCGAGCAGACCGGTGCGACTCACACGCGCTAGATCGCGCTCCTCGAGTTGGCCTGTTATTCCACTCGCTTGTGCCCATAGGCCCCACGCCATCGATGTCGCAGTGAGACCTCTCGCGCGACGATGCGTCGCCAAGGCGTCAAGGAATGCGTTGGCAGCCGAGTAGTTGGCTTGGCCCGGGCTGCCCAGCGTGCCGGCTATCGAGGAGAACAACACAAACATCGAGAGGTCCATATCGCTGGTCAACTCGTGCAAGTTCCATGCACCGTCAAGCTTTGGAGCAAGCACACGATCAACTCGGTCGGGTGTAAGCGAGCCAATGAGACAATCGTCGATTACACCGGCCGTGTGCAGGACTGCGTCCAGAGGATGCTCTTGCGGGATAGACGCAAGCAATCGCCGCATCTGCTCACGGTCTGAGACATCGCACGCTGCTACCTCGACTTGCGCATCCAAAAGTGAGAGCTCCTCGATCAGCTCACTCGCGCCATCGGCAGCCAGTCCTCTGCGACTGATCAAGAGCAGGTGGCGCACTCCATGCTCCACCACCAGATGTCTTGCCACCAAAGCGCCCAGCCCACCGGTCCCTCCCGTGATGAGAACCGTGCCTTTCGTGTCAATCGCGGCTGGCAAACGCAACACGTTCTTGCCGACGTGCAGTCCTTGGCTCATGTTGCGAAAAGCCTGTTTCGCGCGCCGCGCGCTCCACGTCGTGATCGGCGAGAGCTCGAGCGAGCCGCTCTCAAACATGCCAACCAGATCCACGAACATCTCATGCAGTCGCTCCGGCCCGGCTTCGAACAAGTCAAACGCGCGATAAGCGACATCCGGATGAGCGGCCGCGATCGCGCGCGGATCACGGATGTCAGCCTTGCCCATCTCCAGGAAGCGGCCTCCGTTGGGCAGCAGACCAAGCGAAGCGTCAACGAACTCCCCAGCCAGGCAATCGAGCACGACGTCCATACCCAAACCGTCGGTCGCCCCTAGGAATTCCTCCTTGAAATCCAACGTCCTAGATGACGCGATCCGCGCGTCTGCGATATCAAGCGCGCGAAGCTCATCCCACTTTCCGATGCTCGCGGTACCGAACACCTCGCCCCCCAAGTGATGCGCGATTTGAACAGCGGCCATCCCCACACCGCCCGCCGCAGCGTGCACCAGCAAACGCTCACCCCGCTTCAATCCGGCAAGGTCCACCAATGCGTAGTAGGCAGTCAAGAACGCAATTGGAACCGACGCAGCCTGTGTAAAGGACCAACCCTTCGGAATCTGCGTCACAAGACGACCGTCAGCCACAGCGACCGGTCCTATCGCGCCATCCAAAAGCCCCATCACACGATCACCCAGGGCGACGCCCTTCACTCCAGGTCCAACCTCCAAGATCACTCCGGCGCCCTCGCCACCGATTGTCGCCTCACCCGGATAGATCCCAAGAGCCACCAGCACATCGCGGAAATTCAGGCCGGCCGCCCGCATGCCGATCCTCACCTGTCCAGCCTTCAGCGGCATCTCAGCCTCGTGATTCCGAACCAAGGCCAGACCGTCCAGAGTGCCTCGCCGCTCGGCATCCAACCGCCACGCTTGGGTGTCCGGCGGTGAGACGAGCACCCCGCTCGCATACACATCAGACA
>JBAPMC010000328.1:0-5077 GCA_049278415.1 Solirubrobacteraceae bacterium | reverse complement strand
CAGTACACGCAGACGCTGCTCGATGACCTCAATGACGACGCAGGCCCAACCAGCCCGGCGACGCTCACCCCCGGAGAAGCATCGTGAGCGCTCGCTCCATAGTCGAGTTGCCCAGCGACCTCGACGGGGACTACGAGGTGTACCTCAACGGCGTGCTCCAACAGGCGTATGTGGACTTCGATCTCGAAGGACGGACCCTCGTGTTCAGCCGGCCGCTGCGAAAGGACCGCATCTCCGGCTGGCGGTGGTTCCTCGGCGCCTGGGGCGTTGGCACCTACAGACAAAACGACACCGTTGACATTCGCTACGAAGTAGACGGAACACCGCGTGTGGCACACGGACTAGAGATCACCCTTCTCAGAGATCACGCAGACATAGAGAAATAGCCGCCGGCCCACTGCGGCTGCCTCTCGAGATCGAGCATGAGGTCGAGCACTGCCCGGTCGATGCAGGCGTGCTCCTCCAACCCGTCTGGGTATGTAAGGGCGTACAGTCCAGCCCATGCCGGAAGGACCCCGCGGGCAAGTCGCGCCTGCGAGCGAGCAGACAAGCGTGTCGTGCACTAAATACGACGGCCTTTACTTCAGCGATCCGGCTTGCCTGGAGCACGATCCGCGGGTGCTCATGCCAGAGCATCCCGATACCCCGGAGCGTCTGGAAGCGATCGAGCGGGAGCTGGATGAGCACGACTGGCTCGGTTGGGAGCGACGCAAGGCCCCACCGGCGCAGGACCGCCAACTGGAGCTGATCCACAGCGCCCGCCATGTGCAGCGGATCAAGGAATTGTCGCTGGCGGGCGGCGGCGCGATCGACCCGGACACGTTCGTCGGCGAGCCCTCTTATCGTGCCGCGTTGCACGCTGTCGGCAGCGCGTGTGAGATGACGAGGGCGCTGGTTGCTCGGGAGGCAACCCTGGGGTTCTGCGGTGTGCGACCTTCCGGGCACCATGCCGAACCTGATCGCGCGATGGGCTTCTGCCTGTTCAACAACATCGCAATCGCCGCGGAGTTCGCCGTCCGCGAGCTGGGCGTCCGACGGGTGTTCATCTTGGATTGGGATGTCCATCACGGAAACGGGACCGCGGAGGCATTCCGGCGGCGCTCGGATGTGCTGTTCGCGAGTATCCACCAGTCGGGGATCTACCCTGGGACCGGCTCGTTGAGCGATGTCGGTTCGGGTCCAGGCGAGGGCTACACGATCAATCTTCCTGTTCCCGCCGGCTCTGAGGAGGACTTGTGGTTGTCGCTGATCGAGCACATCGTGCTCCCGGTCGCGGAGGCGTTTGAGCCCGAGCTCGTGCTGATCTCCGCTGGTTTTGACGCGCATCGCGAGGACCCTTTGGCGAACTGTCGCCTCGAGTCCGGCTCCTTCGCGGAGATGGCTCGCCACGTGCGCGGATTGGCCGCAGCGCTCGGCGTGCCCCTCGGGGCGGTGTTGGAGGGAGGCTACGAACCCGTCGCTCTAGCGCAATCGGTGCGGGAGACGCTGGTCGCGCTGGGTGGAGATGAGCCGGCTCACTCTGCTGCGCCGGAGCCGCTGTTGACCTCCCGTGCCGCTGCGCATATCGGCCACTACTGGCCTTTGTAGCAACCTATGAAGCATCGGTATTCGCGGGTTGCGAGGAGGATTTGCGATGGGTAGTTCGCCACGTCATGGCTGGGTATAGAGACCCGATACTTGGCCCCCTTGGACATGATCTGATCCGGTTCACCGATGGAGTCCCAAGATCGAAATCTCTCCTCTGCTTGTGCAGGTGACTGGCTGGAGGTCCAGGGTGTTGCCGGTGGTCCTTCGCGGCGCGGGAAGATCATGGAGGTGCTCGGGGCAGCTGGGCACCCTCACTTCCGCGTGCGTTGGGATGAGGGACACGAGTCGATTGTCTACCCGGCAGATCACGAGGCGATTGTTCATCACCCGGCCGGTGCGATCGAGCGATCGGCATGACTGCTGTGTGCCTTCTGACTGCGCTGTCAGCCGTAATTTCTCCCTGTGATCGTCCTGGGCGGGAGCGGATGCGCGGCGCCACGCCAAGCGCGAGGCTTTGAGCATCGTGACTATTTCCCCAGCGCCACAGGCGATCCATGCCGAAGATGTAAGTGAGACGGAGGTTGTGCGGCTACGCGACGGCTCACTGGTTACGGTGCGCCCTGTCAGAGCCACCGATGAGCCCGCTCTGCACTTGTTCCTTACGGGACTGTGCGTCGAGGCTCGCCGTTTGCGGTTCTTCACTGGCGCGGCGGATATGCGCAGCGCCGCTCATATGGCGGCAGAAGTTTGTGTTGGACACTTCGGTTTGGTCGCCCACGACGACACCGGGGTGGTGGTCGCTCACGCCCTCTACATTCAGCTTGATCGCACGCGCGCGGAAGTCGCGGTCGAGGTAGCCGATTACCTCCACGGCCGCGGTTTGGGGACGATCCTGATCGAGCGCCTGGCGGTGATCGCCGAGCAGCATGGAATCACCCGTTTCGTGGCTGAGGTCCTCTCTGAAAACCATGCAATGTTGGATGTCTTCCGAGAGGGTTTCGACGGGCGCGTGCTACGCCAAGACGGCCCCGAGAAGAGAATTGAGTTCCTCACCTCGGGCTGGCGACTAGCGCGCGAACGGTTCGCATCGAACTGAAGCTCCCCCGGGATGAGCGTCGAGTTCGAACGCGTCACGCCAAGCAGCACGGAGCGGTCGCCATGAGCAACCTGCCTGTCGAGAATCCGCAGCGAACCGCAGCTCGCCTTCGGCACGGCGTGATCGAGCATCGCGCGGGGATTCTTGCCGCCATCGCTCTGACAGCGCTGGTGGCTGGTGGACTTGCGCACCTCGTGGGCAGTGGCGAGCTCGGGGATGACATCTGGCGCGGCGCAGTCGCTCTGCTCGCGGTCGAGCTCACGGTCGAGGTCGCTCACACAGTCGTGATCGAGCGTCACATGGGGGTGGATACGATCGCGCTGGTCGCGATGATCGGCTCGCTCGCGCTCGGCGAAGAGTTGGCGGGGTTGATTGTGGGGATCATGTTCACGGGCGGCTCGACGCTCGAGGACATCGCCTCCTCGCGAGCTAGACGAGAGCTGACCGCGCTCGTGCAGCGCGCTCCCCGGGTGGCGCAGCGCAAGCTCGACGGGCGCCTGGAAGAGGTCCCCGTGGAGCAGGTCCAGGCAGGTGAGGTGCTGGTGGTGCGCACTGGCGAGGTGATACCCGTCGACGGCACGGTCCTCAGCGAGAAGGCAGTGGTGGACACGAGCACGCTGAGCGGAGAGCCGTTGCCCGTAACGGTCGCGAGCGGGATGCCGGTGCAGAGCGGCGCCGCGAACGCTGGTGGCCCGTTTGAGGTGAGGGCCGACCGGCCAGCGGCGCAGAGCGCTTACGCCGCGTTGGTAAGGCTCGTCGAGCAGGCGCAGTCCCAGCGCGCGCCGCTCGTGCGGATGGCTGACCGTTATGCGGGGTTCTTTCTCCCCGCGACGCTGCTGCTCGCCGGTGGCGCCTGGGCTCTCAGCGGCGACGCGGTGCGTGCGTTGGCGGTGGTGGTAGTCGCGACGCCTTGCCCGCTGATCCTCGCCGCGCCGATCGCGCTCGTCTCCGGTCTCTCACGCGCGGCGCGCGCCGGGGTGATCGTCAAGGGCACCGGCGCGATCGAGACGCTCGGAGGAGCGCGCACGGTGCTGTTCGACAAGACTGGCACGCTCACTGTCGGCGTGCCCGAAGTACGAGACATCCTCACCGCCAACCACACTTCACCGGGTGAGCTGCTGCGCCTGGCGGCCTCGGTCGACAGGATGTCCGCGAACGTGCTCGGCGGAGCGCTGGTATCCGCCGCCCGCGAGGCCGAACTTGAGCTTGGAATGCCCGTAGACATCCGCGAGGAGCCTGGACAGGGCATCGAGGGAGAGGTGGACAACCACCGGGTGGTGGTGGGCAGCCGTGCGTTCCTGCGTGCCGCCGGCGTACCCGCAGAGGCGCTCGCCACGGCGAGCACGATGAGCGGCCACGGCTCCGGCGAGGCACGCATTCTTGTCGGCGTCGATGGCGACCTCGCCGGGGTGATCGTGATGGCCGACGAGCTGCGCCCGGATGCAGATCGCATGGTCGGGCGACTCCGCGGCGAGGGCATTCGCCATGTCGCGATGGTCTCCGGGGACCGTCGCTCGGTCGCCGAGCGCATCGGCCGGGAACTCGGGGTGGACCGCGTCTATGCCGAGCAGTCGCCTGCCGAGAAGCTCGAGGTCGTGCGTAGCCTGCGCATGGAGCCCAGGCTGCGGCCTGTCGTCATGGTCGGCGATGGCGTCAACGATGCGCCCGCGTTGGCGCTTGCGGACGTCGGCATCGCGATGGGCTCCGCCGGGGCAACCGTGTCATCTGAGACGGCGGACGCGGTGATCACGGTGGACCGGGTGGATCGTGTTGTCGACGCGGTCCACGCTGGCCGGCGCGCGCTTCACATCGCTCGCCAGAGCGTGCTGTGCGGGATGGGCCTCAGCCTCGCCGCGATGGGTGTCGCTGCCTTCGGCTACTTGCCCCCGGTCGCGGGTGCGCTGTTGCAGGAGGTCATCGACCTCGCCGTGATCCTCAACGCCCTGCGCGCACTCTATGGCTGATTGTGCCGTCAACTCGGGCGAGCCATGCCCGAAGGGTCAGGGGCAGTCGCGCCTATCGTGGACGGCGAAGTGTCTGTGAACGCTGGCGCTGCAGGACGGGTGCTGCTCGTCGAGGACGAGTCGTCGATAGCCGACCCCTTCGCGCACGCGCTCGCACGCAACGGTTTCGAGCCGTTGATAGCGCGTACCGCGAGCGACGCGCTGCGGCTCGCTCGTGAGAGCGAGCCTGATGTGGTGCTGCTCGATCTCACGCTGCCCGACGGTGACGGTCGCGACGTGTGTCGTGAGTTGCGTCGCCTCTCAGATGTTCCGATCATCATGCTCACGGCGCGCGGCACCGTCACCGACCGGATCGTGGGCCTGGAGCTCGGGGCAGACGACTACGTCGTCAAGCCCTTCGCGGTCGGCGAAGTGATCTCTAGAATCCGGGCGGTGCTGCGCCGTGCGCGCAGCGGGGCGCCTGCGCCGGCTGTCCTGACGGTGCGTGATC
>JBAPMC010000327.1:0-2892 GCA_049278415.1 Solirubrobacteraceae bacterium | reverse complement strand
ATTGGTAGAGAGGCCCACGACTCGCGCAAGAAGCTTTGTTGAGAGTTGGTTGGCGCCGCGCTTATTGCTCTTGAATTTTTTATGACGTACGGGCGGAATGTCGCTCCATACGTCCGTTAGGCTGACGCCGTTAGGGTTCATAGTGTGACGATGACCGCCATAGTCCTTGATCTCCCCTCCGCAATGCCGACAGAGTTCTATTGGCGTACGGATTTGCGTAAAGGTCTTAGGTTTGCCCTTTGAAAAATAGAGCAAGCTGTAGTGAGAGGGATAAAGGCGTCCGCGGATCGGAAGGCCGAGCTTGATATTGATAGCTATCCAATGGCGAAACTCCATGCCAATGGACGCCAAATGAGCACCGAAAACGATATTCCACCTCGGAAGGTTATACAGAAAGAACGAACCTCCAGGGCTCAAAACCCGAAAGCACTCATCGATCCATTCCTTGCCCCAGGCGATGTATTCATCCGCGGTCAATCCGTCATCTATGTCCGGCCCATAAACCTTGCCGAGATTGAATGGCGGATCAGCGAACACCGTATCGATGCTGCCTGTCTTCACTCGTGCCAAGAACTCTATACAGCCCTCGTTATATAGAGCGCCACGAGCCGTAAGGAGGGTTGGCGCCTGCTCCGAATCGACCACCCTTGCAGGGTCAAACGGCGAGAGGCTCGACAGTTGTGGGTGCTTCATGTCCTCTCCTTAAGGATACCTACGGGGTCGGTCGTGAGCCCTTTGGACGCAGCTAGGGCCGCTCGCTCCAAGCGATTCATCGACGGAGGGCATACAGGGCGGCGTCGAAGGCGATCATCCCGGCGCCCGAGATGACCTAGCCGCCCGTGATGGTTTGGTCGCGTTGGCTGCGTGCGTGTTGCTCCAGGATGGCTGAGACTACGTCGAAGCTGTCGATCAGCAGACTGAGGGTCGCGCAAAAAGCCTAGCGTCAGCAAAGCTTGACGTCTGAGATGCCTCTACCCGTCACATCAGTCCTGCAGCGCAAGAGCAGCCGGTGTAGAGGCCGCCAGGTAGCCGGGGACCGCAAGGATGGCGAGTGCCGTTGCGCTCACCAGCGCGAGACTCCAGAGCGCGGTGAGCACCGTGATGGAATAGATGACCGGGAAATTGATTGTGTTGGCTAGTGCGCGATCGGCGAGCTGCTGGCCGTAGAGGCCGAAGATCGCCCCCGTTAGGCAACCAACGCAGAGCAGTATCAGGCTCTCGATCAGGATCGTTCGCCACAACTCGGCCCTTGGGAGCCCCTCGAGCTTGAGCTTAGCCAGGCGCGGGCGACGTTGCCAGACCATTGCGCCCATCGCTGCGGCGATCGCGAGCACCGCGACAAGAAGGATCAGCGTCGCGATCTGCGTTAGGCGTGTGAGAGCCTGACGGCTCAGCTCGCTCTGCTGAGCTGAGTGCTGACTGGCGCTCTGCACTGTGAGCCCAGAGTTGGGGCCAAGGGCTTCTTCGATCTCGCGGACTGCTCGGTTTGGCGAGGCGCCCGCAGCCAACAGGATGCTATAGGCGCTCACGTCCGGACTTGCCCATGCGCGAGCGTAGTCGGTGGCGTTCATGATGATTGCGCCGGGCGCCCAGCCGATATTCGTGGAAAATGCCGCGATACGCAACCTGCTTGGGACTGGCGTGGGCAGCGTGAACGCCTCGCCGATATGCAGGTGACGTTCTGAGGCAATCGCGCGGGAGAGGATCACCCAGCCGCCTGCACGTATGCGCTCGCTCGCTTGGCGCAGGCTGCCCTGCACTAGTTGATCTGCTGGAAGCAGCGGGTTCGCTTCACGCGGGGAGGCAACCACCAGTATGCGTCGTTCACCGTAGTCCAACAGTCCACTGCGATACAGACGCACTGCTCGAACATCCGCGAGACGCTCGAGCTTCGCCTGCTGTAGCGGCGCAAACGGAGTTGTCATCAGCAGGTTGTACGAGCCGGCGGGATATACCCACACGTTCGTAGACGCGTTCATCTCACCGGCCGCGTTTTCAAGCCCCGCGAGCAGGTCACTATGCGCGCCTTGAATCGCCACGCTGCCGAACACCGCCATAGCACCCGTTGCCGCAATCGCGACAGCACGCGCCCGAGCTGCACTGAGCTCCATCACTGCGACATGTGGCGCCCTGCTCGTGATCATGCGAGCCAAGCGCCTGACGAGCGCAAGCGTCATACCGAGCACGAACGGCAACACAAGCAGCAGCGCAGCGACCAGCAGGACCATTCCCGGGATGGCTGCGTCCGGCGCAACGAGCAGGATCACGCTGGCGGCGATAAGGCACGTCACACCTGCAAGCGCCTGTCGGCCCCCGCCGCCAGCCCCTCCGCGAGCCTCTGACCGACTGGTAGCGGCGAGCGGATCACGGGAGAGGATGTCCCGCAGCGGGCTGAGCACAGCAACGATCGCCGCGAGCATCCCTCCTGCGGTAGCGATCGCGACGCTCTGCAAGCTCACCACCCGCTGCGAGCCGATTGCAAAAGCCAACGACAGGAACGCCGGGTCCGAATGCAGAACGTGGATCGAGAGCTCATCGCCCAAAAGCAGACCGAGCGCGCAGGCCACAAGACCCAGCACAAGCGCATCGAGCAGCAACACGCCGATCACGGTCCGGGGCGAATACCCTTCGCGGCGCAAATCGGCGATTAGGCGCCGTCGCTGCGGAACCGTGAGCAGCATTGCGTTGAAGGCGAACAGGAACCCTACGAGCGCGCTGATTACCGCGAACAGCGCCGTTGACTGGTTGCTCGCGGCCGCTGCCTTTGAGAACAGCCGCTCGTCATATGTCGTCTTCACAACATTCAGACGACCGGCGGCGAGTGCGATCAGAGCGGCTTGCACTCGCGACCCTGCACCAGCTGCGGGTTGCACCAGGATACGACTCACACGG
>JBAPMC010000326.1:0-5881 GCA_049278415.1 Solirubrobacteraceae bacterium | reverse complement strand
AGAGTACTCGCCTCATAGCGCTCGACGGCGGCGTCATCGAGACACAAGCAGGGCTTGCCACAGAGCGACGCCTTGCAACGATCGCAGCTCGCGTGCGCGAGATCCTCGACGAGCACGACTGTGAGGCGATGGCGCTCGAGCAACTCTATTTCGGCCAGAACGCCAACAGCGCGTTCGCCGTCGGTCAGGCGCGAGGGGTGACAATGCTCGCAGCTGGGGAACGGGGAATCCCCTGCTTCTCCTACACCCCCCAGCAAGTGAAGGCGGGGGTGTGCGGCAACGGTCGCGCCGCGAAGGACCAGGTGGCTCGCATGGTGCAGACGTTGCTCGCGCTTCCACAGACGCCGAGCAGCGACCATGCCTCCGATGCGCTTGCAGTGGCGGTCTGCCATCTCAACGGCACGCCGCTGCTTGATGCGGTCTCAAGGGCGCTTCAGGGCGCTGGCGCATGATCGCCCTCCTGAAGGGCGAGGTGGTGATCCGCCGCTCAGATCACGTGGTTGTGCTGTGTGGCGGGGTGGGCTATCGGATGGCTGTGTCGAGCGAGACGCTCCGTCACGTGCCGGCGGTGGGGGGGGAGACGACGCTTCACACACACCTGGTTGTCCGCGACGACGCGCTGCTGCTGCACGGCTTTCACTCCGAGCAGGAGCGCGACCTCTTCCTGATGTTGCTTTCCGTACAGGCGGTCGGACCGAAGGTTGCGGTCGCGGTTCTCTCAAGCGGACCCCAGCGCGAGCTGCTCGCGGCAATCGCAGGCGCGGACTCCGCACGCTTTCAAGCCGTGCCGGGAATTGGCAAGCGCACCGCCGAGCGCATCATCGTGGAGTTGCGCGAGAAGGTTGGGGTAGAAGACGCCGAGCCTGAGAGCTTGGGAGTTGTGGGGCGTGCCTCCGGTCCCCGTGCGCTTGCCCACGAGGGACTCCTCGCGCTTGGCTACAACGCGCTTGAAGCTGATGAGCTCTTGCGCGGCCTCGACGGCGGCAGCGCGGAGGAGCTGATCGCGAGCGCGCTGCGCACTACCCGAGCCGCATGAGGAAGACTTCTCGATGACCCAAGCAGAGCGCATACAGACCCCGTATCTGACCCCCGAGGACGAGCTCGACCGCTCGTTGCGCCCGCGCGCGCTTGACGAGTTCATCGGCCAGCCGATGCTGCGCGAGCAGTTGGCTGTTGCAATCGAGGCTGCTATTGCACGCAAAGAGGCGCTCGACCACCTGCTGCTTGCCGGTCCGCCCGGTCTCGGCAAGACCTCGCTTGCTCAGATTGTGGCGGCGGAGCTGGACGTGCCGTTCATCCAGACCGCCGGGCCGGCGCTCGAGCGCAAGGGTGACATCGCCGCGTTTCTGACTGCGCTCGAGCCCCGCAGCGTGTTCTTCGTCGATGAGATCCATCGGCTTCCGCGCACCCTCGAGGAGACCTTCTACCCGGCTATGGAGGACCGCCGTCTGCCGATCACCGTGGGTCAGGGCGCCGGCGCGCGCGTGGTGACACTGGAGCTTCCCCAGTTCACGCTGATCGGAGCCACCACTAGGGCGGGCTTGCTGACCACGCCGCTGCGTGATCGCTTCGGCATCCAAGCTCGCCTCGAGCACTACGGCAATGACGATCTGGCACGAATCGTCAGACGTTCAGCGGAGATCTTGCAGATCGACGTCGAGGAGGAGGGTGCTCGTGCGATTGCAGCCCGCAGCCGTGGCACACCACGCGTGGCTAATCGCCTGCTCAAGCGCGTGCGTGACTACGCCGAGGTGCGACTCGACGGTGTTGTGAGCGCCGGTGCGGCGCAGGGGGCGCTCGAGCTGCTCGAGGTGGACGAACGAGGCCTCGACCGGCTCGACAGGGAGATACTCAGAGCCATATGCGTCAAGTTCGACGGTGGGCCTGTTGGGCTCTCCACGCTTGCCGTGGCGGTTGGCGAGGAGCAGGACACGATCGAGGATGTGTACGAGCCCTACCTGCTCCAGCAGGGCCTGATCAAGCGCACCGCGCGTGGCAGGACAGCCACGGCTGCCGCGTTCGCGCATCTCAGCATCGACCCACCGGCGCCCGCCACCGTCGCCAGCGCGCTCTTCTGAGGACTGCGCCAACAGTGCTCGTGCGGGTCCGCCCGTGAGCGCCGCGGGGACGCATGCCGCCAAGCGCTTGTGTCGGTTGCACGCCGACCCGCCGCCTCCCCTACTCTGTGGAGTCCGATGGCTCACCCATTCATCTGCCCCAACTGCGGGCATCGCACGAGAGAGATAGACCGCAACATCGGCTTCACGCGTCAGCCAAAGGGCTGCGCGAAGTGCGGCTTCGCCTTCCTGTTTGAGCTGCTCGACGACTACTACCCGGCGCCTGACGCAGCGTTCTTCGTGTGCGACGGGGAGGGCCGTGTGATTGGGTGCGGCAAGAACTCATTCGCGTTCACGGGTCTCGAGGAGGAAGGCGTAATCGGCCAGCGTGTCGAGCAGGTGCTCGGCCTGAAGTTCGCAAACGGCGATGACCCTGTCGAAACCGTGCTCGAGTGGGGCGTGCGTGCTCTCGACGTGCCTGTGCAGGTCAGCGGCGAGCGCGATGTTGATGCGAACGCAAAGGCGGACATGTTTCCCGCATACGACGACGGTGGGCTGTTGCTCGTGCTCACCCCCGACAAGTAGGCTCTTGGTCCATGGCTAACCGTCGCCGAAACGCCCTCGTCCTGCTGATCGTCGCGGGCCTCGTGATCGCCTCGCTCGCGGTGATCGCGAGCAAGCCCACGCGACTCGGCCTCGACTTGAAGGGTGGCGTACAGCTGATCTACCAGGGTCGCGCTACTGCGCAAGCAAAGGTCACGACCGAATCGCTTGACCGCGCGATCGACATCATGCGCAAGCGCGTCGATCAGCTCGGTGTGGCTCAGCCCGAAATCCAGCGCACCGGGTCGAGCGAAATCGACGTGGCGCTGCCTGACGTCACCAACGCCCAGCGCGCCCAGCAGCAGGTAGGCAAGACAGCCCAGCTGTTCTTCTATGACTGGGAGCCGAACGTGATCGGCTCGAATGGCCAGCCCGCGCCGACTGACCCGACCGTGACAGGTGGACAACAGCCCGCCTCTGCAGATGCCGGACTGCTCGAGTACGAAGCGGTGCTGCGCGCGCTGAAGCGCCCGGCGATCATCCGTCCCAACGACACCACCTACGAGGAAGGCTGCACCCCCAAGCAGGTGAACGGGTGCATCTATGGCCAGTGGTACTTGCTGGACACCGCCCACAAAAAGGTGCTGAAAGGGCCCGAGGACACCGAACAGGATCTCTACTCCGATGGATACAAAGTCCCGCCCGGGGTCAAGACGAGAGTTGTGCGAGTCAACCCTGGCACGGTGCTGGCGCAGGCGCAGCCGGTCACAGGCAAGGAAGGCAAAGTCACGCAGCCCTCGCCTGAAAGCTGGTACGTGCTCAACGACAACCCGGTGCTCAACGGTCAGGAAATCAAGAACCCGCGCCAGAGCTTCGACAACGGCGGCTCGGGCGCACCGAACGTCACCTTCGAATTCGACTCGAAAGGGATTGGCACCTTCAAGCGTGTGACGCGTGAAATCGCCGAACGCGGCCAGCAAGCACAGCTGCCCGGGATCTCAAAGGCCGGCGCCGAGCAGCACTTCGCGGCTGTGCTCGACAACCAGATCATCACGGCGCCCTTCATCGACTTCACCGCCGACCCGGAAGGGATCGACCCGACGACCGGATCACAGATCTCAGGTGGCTTCACGCTCACCTCGGCGCAGAATCTCGCCGACGAGCTCCAGTCCGGAGCGTTGCCGATCAAGCTCGAACTGATCTCTCAGTCACAGGTGTCGGCCACGCTCGGCAAGACCGCGCTCAACCAGGGCCTGACCGCGATGCTCATCGGTTTCTTGATCGTGTGCCTGTTCCTGCTGACGTTCTACCGCGTGCTTGGCGCCATTGCCGTTGGCGGTTTGATCATCTACGGCATCTACTACTTCGCGCTCGTCAAGCTGATCCCGATCACGCTGACGCTGCCGGGCATCGCGGGGCTGATCCTCAAGATCGGCATCGCGGCGGACGCGAACATCGTGATCTTCGAGCGCGTCAAGGAGGAGGTCCGCGGCGGACGCTCGATCGCGGCAGGCATTGCGACTGGCTATCGGCGTGGCTTTGCTGCGATCGTGGACGCCAACGTGGTGACGTTCATGACCGCGTTCATCCTGTTCGCGCTCGCCACCGCTGAAGTGCAGGGCTTCGCTTTCACACTCGGGATCGGCACGCTGCTGACTCTGTTCACCGCGGTGCTCGCAACACAGGCGGCTCTCGGCGCGATGGGACGCTCGCGGGCCGTATCCCACCCCGCAATGCTCGGCGCTGGACGCAGCACCCGCAAATGGACATTCGACTTCATGGGCGCCTCGCGCTGGTTCTTCTCACTGTCGGGCTGCATCCTTTTGATCGGGGCGCTTGCGATTGGCGGCAGAGGCCTGAATCTCGGCATCGACTTCAAATCGGGCACGCGCATCCAAACTGCTTTCGTCAAGTCCGTCAGCGAGAACCAGGTGCAGTCAGCGATGTCGGCGGCGGGCTACCCCACCGCCGAGGTTCAGAAGTTCGTGAGCAAGGGCGTCGGCGGACAGGGCTTTCAGATCTCCTTGAAGAAGCTCGCGCCAGAAGAAGTCCAAAAGGTCAAGGCGGCTCTGGACACGAAGTTCGGGTCAGGTCCATCTTCGCCGGGCACGAAGAACTTCTCTAACACCTCGATTGGGCCGACCTTCGGCCAGACGGTCGCCAAAAGCGCGATCATCGCGATCATCGCCTCGCTGCTGGTGATCTCCGCCTATATCGCGCTGCGATTCGAGTGGAAGTACGCCGTTCCGGTGCTGATCGCCCTGATGCACGACCTATTGATAACCGCGGGTGTGTACGCGCTCACAGGCCGCGAAGTGACGACTGCGACGGTGGCCGCTCTGCTGACCATCCTGGGCTATTCGCTCTATGACACGATCATCGTGTTCGATCGTGTGCGCGAGAACGTGCCGCGCATGCCGCGCGCCGCGTTCTCGCAGATAGTCAACCGCTCGATGTCTGAGGTGCTGACCCGATCGCTTGCGACGAGCTTCTGCACGCTGCTGCCGGTGCTCGCGCTGCTGCTGTTCGGCGGAGCGACGCTGAAGGACTTCGCTTTTGCGCTGCTCATCGGGATCGCCTCGGGCGCCTACTCCTCGATCTTCATCGCCTCACCGGTGCTTACCCATTGGAAGGAGCGCGAGGGGATCTATCGCAACCGTCGCGCGCGGATCGTGCGGGACATCGGCTACGTGCCTGCATACGCGACCGCGCTTGGGGACACGCCGATCGACGTGGAGCCCGCAACAAAGCCCAAGCGTGGTCGGAAACGGGCTGCGACAAGCACGGATGAGCCAGGAGAGCAGCTCGACAAGGACGAGTTCGACGAGCTCGTGCGCGAGATCGGCCCCGAGCTGGCCGAGCAGCAGGCGGGGCGCGCTCATACGGGCGTCAGCCCACGACGCGGTCGCGCCAGCAGGGCGAACGGGAAGCAACAAAAGACGGTTAACGGCAATGACGAGACGCTGATCCCTCGTGATCCGACGGCGGACCTTACCCCGGAGGACCTGGTGCTCAAGAAGGACCCACCTCAGAGCGCAAAGCCGCGACGTCCAAAAAATCGCAGGCACGGGAGGGCACGCTGATGGGATTGCTCGGCTGGGTAATGATGGGCCTGTCGATCTGGCATTTCACGATCTTCCTGCCCGACCGCTTCTGGGGCGGCATCGTCGGGGCGTTCATCGGCTCACTCGCGGGTGCTGTGATCGTCGGGTTCTTGATCTACGGGGTCAAGACCTCGTCGTTTTAAATCCCTGGCCTTAAAGCCACCGACATCGCGGTTG
>JBAPMC010000325.1:0-1521 GCA_049278415.1 Solirubrobacteraceae bacterium | reverse complement strand
GTTCATCGCCAGCCGCTACGGCTGGCACGCGGCCTATGGCGGCATCGGCGCGATGGCCGCTGTCAGCGTTCTGCTGCTGGCTTGGCGCCTGCCGGCTGGATTGTTCGGCGCGCCGGTGGATCTGAAGACCTGGACCGATCTCGGTCGTAACCGGCTGGTTGTGCTGTTGCTGTTGATCACGACGCTGCAGATGTCCGGGCAGTTCGCCGTCTTTACTTACATGGCGCCGCTGCTCAGGCAGCTTACCGGCGCCGGTCCCGATGCGGTCAGCCTGGTATTCGTGACCTACGGCGTCTTCGGCTTCATTGGCCTCGTGATTGCAAGCCGCATCGTCGATGCCTGGGGCGGCACCAACACCTCGCTGCTGGCGACCGCGCTGGTGCTGGCCGGGATGGGGGTCTGGGCGGTCGGGGCCGGCAGCCTGACCGCGATGGCGGTTGGCGTGGCGGTCTGGGGGCTGGGCTTCGCCTCGACCAATTCCATGCAGCAGGTGCGCCTGGTTGGTGCGGCGCCCAGCCTCGCTACCGCATCGGTGTCGTTGAACACGTCGGTGCTTTATGTCGGTCAGGCGATCGGTTCGGCGGCCGGCGGAACGCTGTATGCCCGCGATCTGCTGCGGGAGACCGGCTACGTGTCGATTGCATTTGTAACGCTGGCGCTGATTACCGTGATCGCAACGCGCCGGATGTCGCCAGCGTCCGATCCGCACGTTACACAAATTTAATGCGTCGCGAAGGCAGGGGGCAGCGCCGGCGAAGGAACCGAAATCGCCGTTCCTGGTTCCTTCACAAATCGCTTCATTTGTGACCGGGCATGTTACATGTCGCGGCCGGGAGAGAGGCCATGACCAGCGACGCTCTCGACACTGTTCAACTGTCCTCTTCCGAACATCAGGTCCAGCTTCGCCGTGCTGTCATCGCGTCCACTGTCGGTACCGCGATTGAGTGGTACGACTTCTTTCTTTATAGCACCGTTACCGGACTGGTTTTTGCCAAGCTGTTCTTTCCACATTCGGATCCTTGGGTCGGCACGCTGGAGGCTTTCGCCATCTATGCCGTCGGCTTCGTGGCGCGGCCCATAGGAGCCGCGATCTTCGGGCACTATGGCGACCGCATCGGCCGCAAGTCGACGTTGATCGCGACACTGCTGCTGATGGGGCTTGCGACCTTTGCCGTCGCGCTGGTTCCGACTTATGCCAGCATCGGAATCTGGGGCGCCGTGGCTCTGACGATTCTGCGTTTCGTGCAGGGAGTTGGCGTCGGCGGGGAGTGGGGCGGTTCGGTGCTTTTGTCCATGGAATGGGCTCGCACCGACCACTCGCGCGGCTTCATCGCCTCATGGCCGCAATTTGGCGTGCCGTGCGGCTTGTTCCTGGCCAATCTGGCGGTTCTGGCGTTCAGCCAGATGTCCGGCGATCAGTTCCTCGCCTGGGGCTGGCGGGTGCCGTTTCTCTTAAGTCTGGTCCTCGTCGGCGTCGGGCTCTACATCCGCCTCGGCATTCTCGAAACGCCGGTGTTCAAC
>JBAPMC010000324.1:0-7419 GCA_049278415.1 Solirubrobacteraceae bacterium | reverse complement strand
GTAGTTGATTGTCTCAGGCTTTGTCACCTCGCCGGAGCTCCAGGAGCGGATCTGCTTGGAGGAGGCGAGACTGATCTCGATGGCGTCGAAGTTATTTATGTCGATCATCTGGTGGCGCTTTCGCTCGCGGGTGAAACGGGGTGCTTTAGGTCGTCGCTATCGACCTTGGACCTTCTCGCCATCGCCCGTCCGGTGGCTCGGCCCGGTTGAGCCTCCCGCCCATCAGTGTGGCGGGAGGTCTTGCGCGCGGACTACGTCTCGGTCTCCTGCACCGGCTCCTCAATCGGCGTGTCGTCAACCACGCCGTCCAACGGATCGAGACCGATTCCGTCCTCGATCAACTCCTCGACGTCGATGACTCCGTCAAGACCGTCCTCTGTCTCCTCATCAGTGTCGACCGACTCGCTATCGGCAGAGCCCTCGAGGCCTTGCTCGACCTCGACGACCTCGCCGCCTGCCTCGGGACTGACGCCGTTGACCTCACCGGTGGGAGCCCGGACCCCCGAGAGATCGATGCCGAGCTCCTCGGCGGCACGCAGCAGGTCGTCGTCTTCGTCACGCAACTCCGCATGCTGGCCCTCCTCCGAGACAACACCAACGTCAAGCGCCAGAGACTGCATCTCCTTGAGCAGCACCTTGAAAGACTCGGGGATGCTCGGCTCGGCGATGTTCTCGCCCTTGACGATCGCCTCATATGCCTTCACGCGCCCAACCGTGTCATCGGACTTGATCGTGAGCATCTCCTGGAGCGTGTAGGCGGCTCCGAAAGCCTCCAGAGCCCAAACCTCCATCTCACCGAAGCGCTGACCGCCGAACTGTGCCTTGCCTCCCAGCGGCTGCTGGGTGACGAGCGAGTAGGGCCCGGTCGAGCGGGCGTGGATCTTGTCGTCTACGAGGTGCAGGAGCTTGAGGATGTACATGTAGCCAACGGTGACCTGTTCCTCGAAAGGCTCGCCACTGCGACCGTTGAACAGGGTCATCTTGCCCGAGGCCTGCTCGCCGATGCGACGGGACTTATCCACATCCATGCGAATGCGGCCCTCGTGTGCGTCCTGCCACTTGACAAGCGCGGTGTCTACGTCTTCCACGGTGGCCCCATCGAACACCGGCGTTGCCACGTACACGCGACCGTTGCCATCGGAGGCGTGGGCGTCGTTGTAAGCCTCGGTGCCGTCGTCGTACCAGCCCTGAGCAGCAGCCCAGCCGAGGTGCGTCTCGAGAATCTGACCGACGTTCATGCGACTTGGCACGCCGAGTGGATTGAGGATCACATCGACCGGGGTGCCGTCCTCCAGGAACGGCATGTCCTGCTGATCGACGATCTTTGAGATCACACCCTTGTTGCCATGGCGACCCGCGAGCTTGTCGCCCTCGGAGATCTTGCGCTTCTTTGCCACGAACACGCGCACTAGATCGTTGACGCCGGGTGGCAGATCGTCGCCCTCGTCGCGACTGAAGGTCATCACGTCGATCACGACGCCACCCTCACCATGAGGCACCTTCAGCGAGGTGTCGCGTACCTCACGGGCCTTCTCCTTGAAGATGGCGCGGATCAGCTTCTCCTCGGCGGTGAGCTCCGTCTCGCCCTTGGGCGTGACCTTTCCAACCAATAGATCACCCGATGCGACCTCAGCGCCGACGCGCACGATTCCGCGATCGTCGAGGTTGCGCAGCGACTCCTCTGAGCGGTTGGGGATATCGCGTGTGATCTCCTCGTCGCCGAGCTTGGTTGTGCGAGCGTCGATCTCATACTCCTCGATGTGGATCGAGGTGAGCTCGTCGTCCTGCACGAGGCGCTTGGAGAGAATGATGGCGTCCTCGAAGTTGTAGCCCTCCCAAGACATGAAAGCCACCATCAGGTTCTTGCCGAGCGCCATCTCGCCCTTGTCGGTTGAGGAGCCATCGGCGAGCACGTCGCCCGCCTTCACCTTCTGACCGGCGCTCACACGCGGCTTGTGATGGATGAGGGTGCCCTGGTTGGAGCGCATGAACTTCTGCAGCTCATACTCGTCCTTGCCTTCTGCGCCCTCAACGACGATCCGATTGGCATCGACGAACTCGACGGTGCCGGTGTTCAAAGCCAGCAGCACATCCCCGGTGTCCAGGGCGGCACGACGCTCCATGCCAGTGCCCACGAGAGGGGCGTCGGTCTTGAGCAGCGGAACGGCCTGGCGCTGCATGTTCGAGCCCATCAGCGCGCGGTTGGCGTCGTCGTGCTCGAGGAACGGGATCATGGCGGTTGCTACCGACCAGATCTGTTCAGGGGACACATCGACGAGATCGACGTCCTTGGGACCAACGGTCAAATACTGGCCCGCCTGAGTACGGCAGAGAATCTCCTTGCCAAGCAGCTTGCCGGTCTTCGAATCGATCGGCGTGTTGGCCTGTGCGATCAGCTGCTCCTCCTCCTGGGTGGCGTCCAGGCGCACGACCTCGGCCGTGGCGACGCCATCCTTGACCACCCGGTAAGGGGTGGTCACGAACCCATACTCCGAGACCTCCGCAAAGGAGGAAAGAGAGCCGATCAGACCGATGTTCGGACCCTCGGGCGTCTCGATCGGGCACATGCGCCCATAGTGGGTTGGGTGCACGTCGCGAACCTCGATCGGTGCGCGCTCGCGCGTGAGGCCACCGGCTCCCAGAGCTGAAAGGCGGCGCCTGTGGGTGAGTCCAGCCAATGAGTTGGTCTGGTCCATGAACTGTGAGAGCTGCGAGGAGCCGAAGAACTCCTTCAGCGCAGCCACCACCGGGCGGATATTGATGATCGTCTGCGGCGTGATCGTGTCGGCGTCCTCGGTAGTTAGACGCTCGCGAACCACACGCTCCATGCGGTAGAGCCCTATGCGGAAGGCCTCCTGGATCAGCTCGCCGACCGTGCGCAGACGGCGGTTGCCGAAGTGCTCGTACTCGTCAAGGTGCTCATCGACGGGCTCCCGCGGCATGCTCATCGCCTCAGCCGCATAGTCCTTGATCTCGATCTCCGGCTGCTCGGGCATCCCGAGTCGCTTGGGCAGCGAGACAAGCTCCTTTACCAGCGCGAGGATGTCGTCGTGGGTGAGCGTGCGGGTGTCGATGTCGATATCGAGCCCGAGCCGCGAGTTGAGCTTGTAGCGCCCAACCCGCGTGAGGTCATAGCGCTTGGGATCGAAGAACAGCTGGTTGAGCAGCGCCTTGGCGTTCTCCACGCTCGGCGGCTCGCCCGGACGCTGCTTCTTGAACAGCTCGATCAGGGCGCCCTCTTCGGTGCGCGTCTGTTCGGTGTCGGCTTCGATCGTGTTGAGGATGTAGTGCGAGTTCTCGAACAGCCGCAAGATCTCCTCATCGGAGGCGTAGCCCATTGCGCGCAGGAGCACCGTCACAGGCAGCTTGCGCTTGCGATCGATGCGGACGAAGACCTTGCCCTTCTTGTCGATCTCGAGCTCCAGCCATGAGCCGCGGGCGGGCATCAGATTGGCGATGAACACCTGCTTCTCGCGGTCCTTGGGCTCCATCAGATAGGCGCCGGGAGAGCGCACGAGCTGTGTCACAACCACACGCTCAGTACCGTTGATGACGAACGTTCCACGCTCGGTCATCCAGGGGAAGTCACCCATGAAAACCGACTGCTCGCGGATCTCGCCGGTCTCACGATTGATGAACGCAACAGTGACCGTGAGCGGGCGTGCATAGGTGAGATCCTTCTCACGACACTGCTCAAGCGAGGCAACGGGCTCGTCGAAGACGAACTCGCCGAACTGCACGGCGAGGTTGCCGGTGTAGTCCTCAATCGGGGAGATGTCGTCGATCGTCTCTCGTAGTCCGCCCTTCTGGGGGTCGGTAAGCCACAAGAACGAGCGGCGCTGGATATCGATGAGGTTGGGTACGTCGACAGACTTGGTCAGACGCGCGAAGGACCGGCGCGTCCGGAGAGCATCAACAGCAGCCAAGAAGTGACTCCTTCGGAGGGCGAGAGACGGGCAGAGGCGGGCGCAAATGCGCGACCACCGAAGATAGCACAGACTATCGGCGCCCTCAAGTGGGGCAGCCAGCGCTCACGGACCCCACCCCTGACAACCGCGTATGTGGCGCGGCATCGTGTCGCTTCGGGTGGCTGCGACTATCGGCCAGCGGGCGGGATTGTACCGGACATACGGCATATTTGCGAGAATCGCAAAGCGATTTGCGAGTATGCCCAAAAGCCAATTCGACGACATCGCCGACCCTCGCAAGACGATTCGACTGTCTGCTTTGACAACTCGCGAGCTGGGCCCGTCACCGGCAGCGGAGCCCTCCACTCGCCCTCGTACGACAGATAAAACACTTGCGGCCGGACGAGAGATCGCCCGGCCGCAAGTGGCAACACCTAGAAACTAGACGCCTCGGGACTCACCCGAAGCAACCTCAGCTCTACTTCAACTCGACGCTGCCTCCAGCCTCCTCGAGTTCGGCCTTGAGCTTGTCGGCCTCCTCGCGCTCGATGCCCTCCTTGACGGGCTTGGGGGCCTCATCGACAAGCGCCTTGGCCTCCTTCAGTCCGAGGCCTGTGGCGGAGCGTACGACCTTGATTACCTGGATCTTCTTGTCGCCAGAAGCGGTGAGGATCACGTCAACCGTGGTTGGGCCCTCATCCTCTGCTGCGTCGCCACCGCCACCACCGGCGGCTGCGGCTACGGGTGCTGCCACAGCAGCCGCAGATACGCCGAACTCCTCCTCCAGCGCCTTGATGCGCTCGGCGAGCTCGAGCACCGAGATGCCCTTGAGCTCGTCTATCCACTCTTGTGTGCTTGCTGCCATCGGTCAGTCCTCCTTGGTCGCTTCGGCGGAATCGGGGTGCTCTCGCGCCGAAGCGTCCGCCTGGTTGTCGTCTTGCGCCGGCTCAGATGCCGGCTCAGCTTGGTCTTCAATCGGAGTCTCCTCAGGAGCCTCCTCCCCCTGGGGCTCAGCCTCGGAAGCCGACGCCTCAGCGACAGGCTCCTCAGCTGAGGAGCCCTCAGCGGGGGACTGCTCCTCAGCCGGCGACTCCTCGGTAGGCGCCTCCGCCACAGACGCCTCCCCCACGGGCGCCTCCTCGACAGACGCCTCCTGGGCAGCTGGCGGCTCGCCAGCGGGGATCTCGCCCGACTCCTTCTTCTCGCGTACTTGCGAGAGCGCTACAGCCAGACCGCCAACGAGCGAGCCGAGTGTGCGCACCAGACCGGTGATGGGCGAGGCCACGATCCCAACGAGCTGTCCATAGAGCGCTTCACGTGAGGGCAGGCGCGAGATTGCGCGAATCTGGTCGGCGTCCAGCACATCTCCGTTCATCAAACCGCCCTTGAACGGTAGGAGCTGTGTGGCGCGCGCCTGGTCGGCGATCGCCTTGGCAGCCATGGCAGCATCGCCGCGAACGAAAGTCAGCGCGGTGGGCCCCGAGAGCAGCGGCTTGAGCGACTCTGCACCCACTTGGTCGGCGGCGCGTTCGGTCAGCGAGTTCTTTACCACCTGGAAGGTGGCGTCTGCATCGCGCAACTTGGTCCTCAACTCGGCTGCTTGGGACACCGAGATACCGCGGTAGTCCACGGCAAAGACGGCGTCAGACCCGTCGATCTCCGCTGCAAGCGCCTCTATGGTGGCTGCCTTCTGCTCTCGGTTCATCTCATCCCTTGCTCTCTTGAGGAAACTCAAGCGCCCGCACGCAGGAGGGCGACGAGAGCAGGGTGAACCGCTTTCGCTCGCTCCACCTGCCCCGGTCTTCTCCGCTAAGGCGGCGCCGGGGGTCTAGGGCAGTGAGTCGTGATTAAATCAGGCTGCCGCTGCCTCTTCGACGATGTCTCGGGTGCGGCTGGGATCCACCTTGACGCCCGGTCCCATGGTGGAGGTCATGGTTATGGAGCGCAGATAGCGACCCTTCGTTGCAGACGGCTTGGCACGAACGAGCTCTTCAACCACGGCCGCATAGTTCTCAAGCAAACGCTGCTCATCGAAGCTGGCCTTGCCGATCACCATGTGCACGATGGCGGTTCGGTCGGTGCGGTACTCAACCTTGCCTGACTTGGAGTCCTCAACCGCTTTCGCGACGTCCATGGTTACCGTGCCAACCTTTGGGTTGGGCATCTTGCCCGACGGACCAAGGATGCGGCCGAGCCGTCCCACCACCGACATCAGGTCCGGGGTGGCGATCGCCACATCGAAGTCATCGAAGCCATCCTCCTCGATGCGCTTGGCGAGATCCTCTGCACCGACCAAATCGGCGCCGGCCTGCTCGGCTTCGCGAGCCTTATCGCCCTGAGCGAACACTATGACCTTCACATCCTTGCCAAGCCCGTTGGGAAGTGCAATCGTGCCGCGCAGCTGCTCGTCGGCGTGGCGCACGTTCAGGCCGGTGCGCACATGGATCTCAACCGACTCGTCGAATTTGGCGCGGGCGAGGCTCTTCACGAGTGCAACCGCCTCGGCGGGAGCGTGCTCGTGGTCGCGGTCAACCTTCCCCAGAGCCTCCTGGTAGCTGCGTCCGTGTGAGCTCATGAAGCCACATCCACGCCCATCGAACGGGCTGTGCCGGCGATGATCTTGACGGCCTGATCCACGTCATGGGCGTTCAGGTCTGCGAGCTTGCGCTCAGCAATCTCGCGCAGTTGGGCGTCGGTGATCTTGCCGACCTTTGTGCGGTTTGGCTCACCGGAGCCCTTCTCCAGTTTGAGCGCCTGGCGAATCAAGACGGCCGCCGGCGGAGTCTTCGTGACGAACGTGAATGAGCGGTCCTCATATACGGTGATCACCACCGGGATGATCGTGCCCGTCTCACTGAGCGTCTGTGCGTTGAAGGCCTTGCAGAACTCCATGATGTTGATGCCGTGCTGGCCCAGCGCAGGACCAACCGGCGGAGCCGGAGAGGCCTGCCCGCCGCGCGCCTGCAGCTTGATTGTTGTCAATACCTTCTTAGCCATTAGAGCTTCTTCACCTGATCAAATCCGACCTCGACGGGTGTCTCCCTGCCAAAGATTGATACCAGGACCTTGAGCTTGGCGGCGTCGTCGTTGATCTCGGAGATCTCCCCGGAGAAGTCTGACAGCGGCCCAGAGACCACCTTGACGGTCTCACCGATCGTGAACTGGGCGCGGGTGCGAGGCGCCGTGGCGACCTCCTTGTGGAGCAGCCGATCCACCTCCACCTGAGTTAGCGGCACGGGCTCCTGGGAAGAACCGACGAAGCCGGTGACACCAGGGGTGCCCTTCACCACGCCCCAGGAATCCTCGTTGAGCTCCATGTTGACGAGCACATAGCCCGGCATGGTGCGCTTCTCAACGGTGATCTTCTGGTTGTCCTTCATCTCCGAGACAGACTCGGTTGGAACTACGACATTGCGCACAGCACGCTGCTGGTTGAGCGATATGACGCGGTGCTCGAGATTGTGCTTGACCTTGTTCTCGTGACCGGAGTAGGTGTTGACGACATACCAAC
>JBAPMC010000323.1:0-8696 GCA_049278415.1 Solirubrobacteraceae bacterium | reverse complement strand
GGTGCGAACACGCGCGCATGAGGGCGAACTGGCGCGAAGCCCCGTCGAAGTCCCCATGGGTGCGTTTGCGGGTTCCGTCTAGGGGCCGCTTGCTGTTGAGCCATAGCGTTCCTGTAGCCAGGTCTCGACTTCGGAGATGCGGTAGCGATTCATGCCGCCAGTGTGGATGTATGAGAGGCCAAGTTGCTGTTGGGACTCGATCCAGCGGCAGGTCACGCTCAAGTGGTCTGCGAGCTGCTGCTTAGTCGCCCATGGCTCGGGTGGCCGGTACTCATTGTCTTTGCCGGACATCGAGCGCGATCAGAGCAGATCGCCCCGATTGTTTTGCTGTTGAACTCAGGGAGATGCTGGGGGACTCCTGGGCGGGCATGGTTTGGCTCTGGGGCTGAGGTTCCGGGCTTCTATGGCCGACGAGGACAGATTGCCCGCTGTCTTTCGATTTTGGGGCCACCGCACACGGACCGCACACGCTGCGAGGTCTAAGACCGCACACGCGAGCGAGGTCGAGTCGGCCGCAAGCCCGGAAACCTGAGGTTGCTAGGTGCGAATCCTCGCGCGCCGCCGCTGAGTAATAAGGAGCTGGCTGCTAACGGCGCTTCTTGCGCTTGGATGCCCCGTAAGTCTTCCCTTGGCGCTTCTTCCTCTGTTTTGTCCGGGGAGGCGGGGCAGCTTTTGGTGCTGGCAACCGGACGACGGTTCCTCCTGGCGATACGGGTGAATTTGGCTGGTGCACCTGTTCGATCGCCGTGCGTATATCTCGCTGAAGGAGCTCGTGGTCGGTCTCGGTAAACGCATTCTGATGTAGGGCCATCCACGCAAGCACGACGGTTAGTGCGGCCAGCAAGGTCTGGACCCAGACCAACGACGACTTGTCATGGGGCAGCCGCGCGAGAAGTGCCGACAGCTCAGGCGCGACGGCGGCAACCTGCTCGGCTGCGAGGTCGGGTGTGATCTGTGCCTCGGTGGCTTGGCGGAGTACATCTCGCACTTGGCGGAGTCGTGCTGGCTCAACCGTACGAAGTGCCGTCAGCATCCCTTTCTCGAACTCGTACGTCCCGTCAGGTGGCTTCATGTCGTCGCCGCACACCGGGCATCCACCGACGAGAGTGACGTCGGTGAGGGTGATGCTGCCGCTGCCGTCGCCCCCGATCAGGTTCGAGCTGGTTCCTACGGCCCCGCAGCGTGTACATCTAACTGGGATATCCACTCGAACGGAAGATAAGGCCCCACCTGGACAGCCGAAGTACAGAGACGGTGCACGGGGTCCCGGGCGGACCCTCATCGGTATCTCTGTGCCGCCGAACAAGGACCGTGATCGGGGCTGGACGGACACAGCGTTCGCATGGCCTTTGCACAGCCGTGCATCTAGTCTGTGCTTTCTGCCAGCTTGTGGAGACCGGGAGCTTGCTCCGGGAACCGGGAGCTGGTTTTCGGTCGCAGCGGCCGGCTCGCCGGACGCGTAGCTGGCAGGAAGAAATGCCGTTTGCTGTGTCGTCCGGTAGGCCGGGTTGGGTCCTGGGCTGGTGACGGGCTGACTCTTAGTCTGTTTGTCGGCCATCGCTCTGGCCTGACCGACGCTCGTTGTGTCGTCCGCCGCCACCCAGGATCTGCGGCGTGACCTAATAGGAGCGTGGCAACCGCCCCAAGAAAGGCATGTCCGCCGGAGGTCCACTCAAACGAGAACCATCGAATGAAGGGACGTGCGGATGATCGTAATCGGGGCGGATGTCCACAAGAGCACTCATGCCCTCGCGGCAATCGACGCTGGCACCGGGCAGCTGCTCGCGGAGAGAGCGATCCAGGCGAGAGAGCAGGGCCATCTCGAAGCGCTGCGATGGGCGCACGAGCTCGCCGAGGAGATTGTGTGGGCGATCGAGGACTGTCGCGACCTCTCCCACCACCTAGAGCAAGCTCTCTTCGTCGCCGGGGAGCGAGTGCTGCGGGTCGCACCGAAGCTGATGGGGGTCTCGCGCCGCGGAGAACGTGAGCCGGGCAAGTCAGATCAGATCGACGCGAGAGCAATCGCTAGGGCCGTGTTGCGCGAGGGAGTTGAGCGTTTCCCGAGCGCGTTTCTCGATGAGGACGCCGTCGAGATCCGGCTGCTCTGCGATCACCGTGACACGCTCGTCAGCGAGCGCACGCGGCTGATCAACCGGCTGCGGATCAACCTCGTGATCCTCGACCCTGAGCTGGAGGCCAAGGTCCCGTCACGCAAGCTCGACTATCCAGGCCAGCTTCAGCGCATCTCCCGTCGCCTGCGAACGATGCCCCAGACCGCACGGGTCCGCATCGCGCGCCAGCAAGCGAAGCGAATCGAGGCCCTCACACGCGAGGCCGAGTTACTCAAGCGCGAACTGCGCGACCTTATCCGCCTCCATCGCCCTGAACTGCTCGAGGAGACCGGATGTGGCCCACTGACAGCCGCGATCTTGATCGGACAGACCGCTGGCGCTGAGCGTTTCGCCAGTGACGCGCACTTCGCCAGGATGGCGGGCGTCGCTCCGGTCCCGGTCTCCTCCGGTCGACGAGACCGGCATCGCCTCGATCGCGGCGGCAACCGCCAGCTCAACCGGGCATTGCACATCATCGCGATCACCCGCGGGCGACTCGACCCGGCCACCCGCGCCTACCTTGCCCGCAAGGAAGCCGAGGGCAAGACCCGCATGGAGGCCATGCGCTGCCTCAAGCGCCACCTGGCGCGGCACTATCACCGGTTGCTGCTTCGCCCGGTCACGACCACAAACGCGATCAACGGTCCGGGGAGGCCACCTCTGCGTTGTACGACGTGACAATGTCTCCGATGTGACCGGCGAAGCGGCGGATTACGAGCAGTTGATTGACCTCGTTGAATCGGTGCGCTCGCTTCCCTACGGCCGCCCAAGCGACCGTACGGTCGGTGCCATGCTGCGCGAGCAGCGCGGGACATGCTCGACCAAGCATCTCTATCTGGCGCAGATACTCGCCGAGCGATTCCCGATGACCGAACCCAAACTCGTGCACCGGGTCTATCGCCTCAACAAGGCGACGGCGCAAAGCCTATTTGGGACGGCGGTGGCCGCCGCCGTGCCCGCGGACGGACTCATCGACGTGCACCGCTATCTGCTGGTCACGATCGACGGGCAACAACTGACGATCGACGCGACATTCCCGGGAGCACCATGGGACGGACGCTCATCGCTCCTACTCGCGTGTGGGCCGGCCGAGGACATGCCGGCCGGAGACCATCCTGACCAAGAGAAGCGCGTGCTTGAGAACAGCCACTGCGATCCCGCTATTCGAGAGCCATTCATCGCCGCGCTCGCAGCTGCCTACCTGACGCTCGTTGTGTAATCCGCGACCACGCAGGGCTACACGATCCTCGATAATCAGCCTGCGCATGAGCCCGATCCTCGAGAATGAGCATGTCCGCCAGGTTCTCGATCACCTGCACAACCTTGGGGAACAAAATGACGCCAGGTACAGCACAAGGATTGCCGCCCGGGAAGCAGAGCTCGGCACACAGCTCTACGGCATTGAGCGCGCCCAAATAGGTGCACACGCCCCTCAGGCGATCAAGCCAGATGCAGCCGCCATCCTTTATGCGCTCGTGATCGCAGCGAAACCCCGACTGGTCGTTGAGTTCGGGGCGTCGTTCGGCTTCTCAACGATCTACCTCGCGAGCGCGATCAACGACCTCGGCACAGGCCATGTCATCACTACTGAGCTCATCCTTGAGAAGGCGAAAGCAACTGAAGAAAACCTCGCCACGGCCGGACTTGAACACATCGTTGAGGTCCGCCAAGGTGACGCCCAGACCACGCTCCGTCACATCGCCGACAGCGTGGACCTACTCTTCCTTGACGGCTCCAATGACCTCTACCTCAGCATCCTTCAACTGCTGGAACCCAAGCTTGCCAAGAACGCCCTCGTCATCGCCGACCTCAGCCTCGGCGACCCTCACCATGCCCGCTACCGCGACCACGTCAACGACCCACACCACAACTACCTCACCATCGAGATCCCTATCGACGCCGGCGTCCTAGTCTCAAAGCGACAAAGCCGCAAATAGCGCAACCCACTTGACATAGGAGCAACGAGATCTTCGGTGTGCGGTTGGGGCGGCTGCGTGCTCGGAAGGGGGAGCCTGTGTTGCTGCTCAGGAGGTGGTCCAGCGCTTCTGCGTGGGGTTCCAGCGGCCGGACGTGGCATTGGCGAGGATGGGGTCGAGGAAGGTGGCGGCTTCGGTGTGAGATGTCCCGAGGTCGGTTGGTAGCCCGACGTCTGCTGCGGCGCGGGTGTAGGGACTTGCCCACGAGGCTGGCGGTGGCGGGAGCGCGGTGGGGAGTGGCTGGCGTTCGCGGGTGCTGAATGTCGTGTCTAGGCTCGCGTGTAGGCGGTCTGCGTGTGGGGCGGCGAGGTCGGCGATCAGGAGGATGTCGATGAGGTCCTTGATCCGGGTGCTCTGCTGTTCTTGTGGGCCGTAGGTCGCGGTGTATGCGTGGACCTTCTCGGCGATGTGCTGCTCCAGGGCGATTACGGGCATCTCGATCGGCTGAATGTCGGCGAAGTCCAGAAGGCTTGGGATCGGGAGGCGTTCGGATGGGGCGGTTGGCCGCTCGTTGAGGGCTACGTCTACGGGGAACTGCTCGAAGCGTCGTCCGGCGACTTCGGCGGTCACGCTGTAGCGGACGGCTCGGAATGCTTCTGCTTGGTCGAGTGCGGCGGTGCGCGCTACATCGAAGTTGAAGTGGTCGTGGAGGTCGATCGCCTGCGCGGCGATGAGTCTCGTGGTCGCGGTCTGCTCATCGTCGGCTCCTGCGAGGTCGATGTCCTTGGTTGCTCGTGTCCGCAGGCCGAGTCGCAGCTCAAGCGCGAATGCTCCCTTGAGCACCCAGCTTCCTGGCTCCGCGACGGCGAGCCTGGCGAGGAAGCGCTCGAAGGCGACGCGCTTGCGTAGCCGCATGACGGGCAGGCCGGTCGTGGTCGCTTCGTTGCGGATGCGCTGGTCAAGCGCGGCTCGGAATGCCTCTGCGGTGTCGTACTTCACGCGGCGGTGGCTTCCTGGGTCGTTTGCTTTACGAGTGTGGCTACGTGTCCGCCGTTTCGCTCGGCGTGCTCGGCGAGTTGGTCGGGCGTGGTGCGGCCTTCTTGGAGGGCCTGGCGGACGGCCATCTGGATCTGCTCTGGCGCGGTGCCTGAGCGTGCCGCGTCGATGATCGTCCTCGCTGGGGTGGTGACGCGGATGCCGTGGCGAGTCGTGATGTCGTCGTCCGGTAGGGGCGCGGTAGCGGTGTGCAGGGTTACGCCGCTGGGCGCCCGGACTCCCCTGTGCTCACGGGAGACGAGAAGATGCACTGTGTTTGGCAGGACGTCGGAGAGTCCATGCAGCACGAGCGCGCTCTCGTGCGAGACGACCGCCCTCTCCATCCCGACGGTGAGCCATGCGGCGCGTATCTCATCGTGTTCGCCTGATGGGTAGTCGCTGAGGCGATAGAGCCCCTGTCGCATCCTCTGGAACCGGCCTGATCGGGCGTGGTGGGCGAGAAGCTGTGCGCTCACGCCCCGCTCGTGGGCCTGTCGCGTCGTGAAAAGACCATCCTGGGAGTAGGCGAGGCGGTGGAGTGCCGGGAGATCGGGCTTTTGTTCTACGTCAGACATTTGTATAGCATTCTTTTAGTGTATGCTGACAAGCAAATGATAATGCTGATCGCATCTTGGCGCTCAGCTTGACGGAATCCCAATCAAAAAGTGCCCCGGCGCAGCTCTAACTGCCCGGGGCGTGGCAAGGAAAGGAAGGACCTTCCCATGCAGGATGAGATTAGCCGGATGCCCGCTGATGACGAGGAGCGGCAGAGAAAGGAATCCTCAGTCTGTTGCTGGCTTCCGATTCGCAGCGGCCTTGGTCGATTGCGGAGCTTGAACGTGAGCGTGGCGAGCATCTCGGGACTGTTGATGCAGTCGCAAGTCTGCACGCTGCGGGCTTGATCCACCGCTGCGGAGATTTCGTATTCGCGACCCGCGCCGCCGTGCGTATGGACGACCTTTCGCTCTGACGGTGGTTCGCCTGGTTGTGCCGGATCGTTCGGGATCGACCCACCGGGTTCGCGAGGCGATCCGGCGCGCCGCCAAGGAGTGCGTCTCGCATCGGACATGGGGCAGCGATTGGTTGTTGCGGGAGACAAACGCAAAGTCGGTGGCCGTTTTCGGCCGCTCACGGTCATATACCCGTGTGAAGGGACAAAACCCAAACCCGGAGACCCGAGCAGCCGCTGTGCAACCCATAGTGCCTGAGCGCTACGTGGCGCGCGCTGAGCTGGCCGCGATCATGGGTGTGAGCCTGGCGACGGTGGATCGGATGGTCGCCGAGGGGATGCCATCGGTGACGTGGGGACGGCGCACACGCCGTTTCCGGCCGTCTGCGGCTATCTCCTGGGCGTCAGAACGGGAGAGGGCAGCGTGAGCGTCACTCGGCTCCCATCGGGTCGCTGGCGAGCGCAGGTATACGACCCCGCGACCGGGAAGAACCTCAGCGTCTCGAAGGTCATTGGCGGCCCTGGCACGTTCGCGACCAAGACCGAGGCGAAGCGGGCGCGCGAGAAGGCGCGCGAGCGGTTGGGGGCGGTCCATGTGAGGGACGTGACCGTTCATAGCTTCTGGGAGCGCTGGACAACCGATCCGCTGTTCGCGCGCCCAAAGGAGTCGAGCGATATCCGCCGACGCGAGCTGACCAAGAGCTTCGCCGAGCGCTACGGCGATGTTCCGATCGTCCAAGTTGGGGATGAGATCGTCGCCGACTGGCTCGCCGGTGGTGGCCATGCCGGGTCGGTCCAAGGACTGTGTTCGATGTTTAACGACGCGGCATCGGTGAAGGCTGGTCGGCTGATCGACCGCAATCCGTTTCAGAAGCTCGGCATCTCACGCGGCAAGGGCCGACGCGACCAGCAACCGCCGACCGAGCAGAAGGTTTGGGAGATCATCGCGCATGCCCGCAAACTGGCGTGTCCGTCGTTCGCGGCGTGGTTGCAAGTCGCCGCGTTCACCGGTCTTCGCCCCGGCGAGCTTGACGCGCTGCGGTGGGAGCGGATCGACTTCGACCGTGCCCGCATCGTCGTAGCCGAGCAGTTCAGCGCCGCGACCCGCACCTTCGACACGCCGAAGAATCATTTGCGACGCGAGGCACCGCTGACCGCACACGCCCGCGACGCGCTCTACAGCTTGGCGCGTGAGGGCGAGTTCTGCTTCGTCTCGCTGCGCGGCGAGCACTGGACCCCCAGCGCACGCGCCTATCACTGGAAGGCCGTCAGAGCCGCCGCCGGATGGGAAGGGAGCCTTTACCTCGCTACCCGACACTTCGCGGGCTGGTACATGGTCAACGAGCTTGAAATGTCCTCCGAGGACGTGGCCATCGCACTCGGGCACCAGGACGGCGGGAACCTCGTCCGCCGCCTCTACGGGCACCGCGACAAGGGCCGGGCGCTGGACCGCATCGTCGGCGCATACGCCGAGGCCGCTAACGGACACGCGGCCACTCCACCAAGCGCCATCGCATGTCGGAAGGCTCGGCAGGCGCGACACGAGCAGCCCACCCTGTTCGATCTACCGCAGACCGCACCCGAAGCCGCACACGACTCCATCAATCGCCAGCAATGAAGCCAACCACCACCAATCGCGGGCGTGATCTCAAGGTGAGTCCGTGGTGATGTAGCTCAAGCCGGTCGTCAGCATGAATGCCGGGCGATGCATTTCGGGCTATCCGTGTATATACTTGGATCATGAAGATAGTAAAGGTCCGCCGCGTCGGCAATAGCAATGTCATCTCGATCCCGCGAGAGTTCGAAGCCCAGGGCTATGCACCGGGCTCCTCCGTGCTCGTTGAGGAGTTGCCTGGTGGTGAGCTGCGGGTCATGTCCACCGAGAAGGTCCGCGAGCGTATCCGCGATATCGGAGGGCGCCTGGTAGCAGAGCATGGCGAGGCACTGGAGATCCTCGCCAACTACGACCCCGACGCCCCGCAGCAATAAGGCTCATGGCTGAGGGACGGTCCGGCGAGTTCGAGCCGGTCTATCTAACGCTGGCGGATGTCCTCGAGCTGCACGGACTGGTCATCGGCGCTACAGCTACCGAGGCCGCTGACCAGCTGCGCAATCGTGCAGGCTTGGAGAGCGCCCTCGCCCGGCCCGAAACTTACGCCCATTACCAGGGTGCAGACCTGGCACTCCAAGCGGCTGTGCTGGCGCATGGGATCGCCGAGGGCCAGCAGTTCATCGACGGGAACAAGCGCACGGCGCTGATCGCGATGCTCGTCTTCCTCGAGATCAATGGCTGGCGCATCGAGGCTTCGGATCCTGAACTGGCCGAATGGATACTCAGCTTCAGTGCCGGGGCAACACCGGAGACCGTGGCCCAGCTCCTGGCCTCAGCGATGCGTGGCATCGGATAAGGCACAGTATGTGGTCGTCGTGGGGGAAGTCATCTGCGCTGCTGCCGGGATGCCCGGTCGAGTTCTACGACCTCAAGCACCGCGCGATCCAATGGATGGTCGGTCTCGTCGATGAGGGCGGACTTGGCCCCGAGGGCTTGCGTGATCGGTGCGTTCGCTTGTTCGCGGAAGCGGAACTTAAGCGCCAGTCCGTGCGGGTAGGTGACGACGAGCCCATCAAGCGGCACTGTGGTTTGGGTGATGTGAACTGGAGTTGGCGTTAGGGTTTCAGTTGCAC
>JBAPMC010000322.1:0-8203 GCA_049278415.1 Solirubrobacteraceae bacterium | reverse complement strand
CCGATGAAGCTCATCATCCAAATCCCCTGCTTCAACGAGGCGGAGCAGCTGCCAGGGACGCTTGGGGACCTCCCACGCGAGGTGGAGGGCTTCGACGTCGTTGAGTGGTTGATCGTCGATGACGGCTCGACCGATGAGACGATCGCAGTTGCGCGCGCGCACGGGATCGATCACATCGTGCGGCTCACAAACAACAAGGGCCTTGCGGCCGGCTTCCAAGCCGGGCTCGATGCATGCTTGAAGCTCGGCGCCGACGTTGTCGTCAACACGGACGCCGATAACCAGTACTACGGACCTGACATCGTCAAGCTCGTACGACCGATCCTCGACGGTCGCGCCGACATGGTGGTGGGCGACCGCGAGGTGAACAACATCGAGCACTTCTCCTGGCTGAAGAAGAGCTTGCAGCGCCTCGGCTCATGGGTGGTGCGTCAGGCGTCCTCGACGACCGTGCCCGACACGACATCGGGCTTCAGGGCATACAACCGCGAGGCCGCGATCCAGATCCTGGTTGTCTCGAAATTCACCTACACCCTGGAGACGATCATCCAGGCGGGCAAGCATCTGGTGGCGATCGACCACGTCCCGATTCGCACTAATCCAAAGACGCGCGAGTCGCGCCTGTTCCCCTCGATGGGAGCGTATGTGCGACGCAACTCGATCTCGATCTTCCGTATCTATGCCCAGTACGAGCCACTGCGCGTGTTCTGGAGCCTCGCCGCCCTGATCGGTGTTGTCTCGCTCGCCGTGTGGATCCGCTTCGTGGTGGCATACGCCGAAGGGAACGGCAAGGGGCATGTGCAGTCGTTGATCCTCGGTGCGGTGCTGTTCATCGCGGCGGTGGTGCTGTGGGCGCTGGGCGTCATCGGCGATCTGCTGGCCGCGCAACGCGTGATGACCCAGAAGACGTTCGAGCGTGTGCGCAGGATCGAGCTGCAGCTCGGGGTGGCGCCGTCGCACTATGAATCGAATCCTGCCCGCTCGGCCCCGCAACCGTCCCAGACGGCAGTGGGGTCAGCTCCGCCGGCGGCCGAGCAGGTCTCCTCCGAGCAGGCGGTCGAGGTATGAGCGCCGGAGTAACGGTCTCAGACGACGGGATCATCACAGGCAACACCTACGACAAGTACGGCTCCACCAACCCATTCGTAAAGCGCATGATGAATGGCTTCGAGCAGACGCTCGAGCAGCTGTTCACGGCTGCCAGTCCCGCTTCACTGCTCGACGTGGGCTGTGGGGAGGGAGTGCTCGTGCACCAGTGGGCCCAGCAGCTCGGCGAGGCCCGCGTGGTGGGGATCGATCTCGAGGAGCCCTCGATCCAGGCAGGCTGGGCCGATCGCCAGGCTCCGAACCTCCAGTACCGCGTGATGCGGGCGGAGAACCTGCCATTCGCTGACAGCGAGTTTGACGTTGTTACGGCGATCGAGGTGCTCGAGCACGTCCCGGACCCCGAGCACACGCTCTCAGAGATGGCTCGCTGCGCTCAACGCCATCTGCTTGTGTCGGTTCCACGCGAGCCGTTGTGGCGAATGCTCAACATGGCGCGCGGCGCCTACTGGTCTGATCTCGGCAACACGCCTGGACATCTCAACCACTGGTCAAAGCGCTCGTTCACGCAACTGCTCTCGCGCTATGGGAAGGTCGTCGAGGCACGCTCGCCGTTCCCCTGGACGATGCTGCTTGTCCGCCTCTAGGGACGCGACCGGCCCGGCGTCCAAACAGGACGCACATGAGGGGCAGGACGCTGTGAAGCAGGGTCGCTCCTACGGCAGTGGGGCGCGGTTGCTGTCGATCGGGATCGCCTCCACCGGCGTGCTCACGTTCGCCTATTTCTCGATCGCAAGCCACGTGCTCGGGGAAGTGGAGGCCAAGCGGGTGGACCTGTTGTGGTCGATCATGTTCGTGATCATCTCGGTTATCTACCGGCCGATCGAACAGCTGCTCTCGCGCACGATCGCCGACCGCCGCGCGCGCGGTCATGTCCAGCACTCGGTGCGTGTGCCGATCGCGATCCAGGCGGGGTTTGCGCTCACCTTCCTAATCGTGGCGCTGGCGCTCAGAGACGAGCTGATTGACAACGTGTTCGGCCACTACTCGGCGATGTACTACGTGCTCGTGGTGGGCACGCTCGCCTACGCCGCCAGCTACTTCGCACGCGGTTGGCTGGCGGGCCACGAGCTCTTCGGCCTGTTCGGCGCGCTTGTGCTGATGGAGTCGGTCTCGCGCCTGTGCTTCGCGCTGGCGGCGGCGATCGGCGTCACGAGCGGGCAGACAGCGGTGGCGCTCGGCATTGCGGCGGCGCCGTTCGTCTCGCTGTTCGTGGTGCCCGCGGCCTTCGCGCGACGCTCGGCCGAGCCGCGTGGGGCTCCGGAGATGGAGGAGCTCGACGCCGCGCTCGCAGGGCCGGGAACCGGGAGCGTCGAGGAGGCGGTGGCCGCCGATGAGCTTTCGCTGCGGCGGGGGTCGAGCTTCGCCTTCGCCGTTTCAGGCGTGATGCTCTCAGAGCAGACGCTGCTAAACGCGGCGGTGCTCACCGTGGACATCACCTCCGTCAACCTCGCGCTCGCTGGGATCGTGTTCAACGTGCTGCTGATCGCGCGGGCGCCGCTGCAGCTCTTCCAAGCGATCCAGACCTCGCTGCTCCCCCATCTGACGGGCCTTGAGGTGACCGAGGGGCATGAGGCGTTCGCGCGGGCCATACGCGTGACGGTGCTCGCGATCGCAGCCTTCGCGGGAGCGGTGGCGCTCGGGCTGCTTGCGATCGGGCCGCCGGTGATGAAAGTGCTGTTCGGCCAGTCCTTCCAATACGGCCGAGTGGGCCTCGCGCTGATCGGGCTTGGGATGGGCATGCACCTGACCTCCGGCGCCCTCAACCAGGCTGCGCTCGCACGCAACCAGGCCCGCACGGCAGCCATCTGCTGGATCATTGCGGCTGTCGTATTCGTCGCTTGGATGCTGACGCCGCTGATCGGCGAAGAACTGCTGCGCACCGAGATCGGCTACCTCGGAGCGACGAGCTTGCTCGCGCTGATGCTCGGCGTGGTCTACAGGCGCGGGACGCAGGCGTCTCAGAGCGCGCCCGCGGCCTCCACGATCGCCCGGTAGGCCGAAGCCGGATCATCTGATCCGAACACGGCTGAGCCGGCGACAAACAGGTTGGCGCCCGCTGCTCGGCATCGAGGGGCGGTGTCGGGGTCCACGCCGCCATCGACCTCGAGCCCGACCTCCTCGCCGAGAATGTGGCGCAAGCGCATCACCTTCTCGAGCGTCCGCTCTATGAGCGGCTGACCGGCCCAGCCCGGGTTGATGGTCATGCAGAGTGCGAGATCGATCGCGTGAGCGACCTCCGCAAGCGCGCCCACGGGGGTGGCTGGATTGATTGCGATCCCTACACACGCGCCACCCTCGCGCACGAGATTTGCGGCATATGCGACGTGCGGCGTCGCCTCGGCGTGGAATGTGATCGAGTGGGCGCCCGCCTCAAGGAACTCGCCGATGTGGCGCTCGGGCCGCTCGATCATCAAGTGGACGTCGAGCAGTCCACCGACCTGCTCGACCTGCTCGCGCAACGCGGAGACGACAAGCGGGCCGACCGTGATGGGCGGGACGAAATGACCGTCCATCACATCGACGTGGATCACGCGCGCCCCAGCCGCGAGCACCTCAGCGACTTGCTCGCCCAGGCGCGCAAAGTCGGCGGACAGGATCGATGGGGCGACACGCACCTCACGCAGGAGATCTCCTCTGGACACGCTCAGATCCTCTCAGACTACGTGTTCATATGGCCATCAACATCGAGTCGCCGCAGTTGTTGCACTTGAGGATCGCGGTGGATGACATGCGTACGATCGTGGAGTGCTCGCCGCAGTTGGGACAGACGGAGGAGAGCTCGAAGCGGTGGAGGCAGTAGACACAGCGATATCTCCCCGGGAGGTTCGTGGGACGCAACCAGGGCTCGGAGCAGTTGGGACACAAAGGCCCCAGATCGACTGGCTCTTTCGCGGGGGTGGGATGGCCGTCCTCCATTTGTTGCTCAGAGCCTACCCGCGGAGGACTCGCCTATTCGCCGCATCCGCGCAATGAAGAAACCGGCGGTGTGGTCGCGGTGGGGCATCGTCAAGATGACCTTCGAGGCCCGTGGATGGGTATGGATTTGCTGTTCGTTGCAGAGGTCATCGAGCGCGAAGTCTGGATTCCGAGCGAGGAACAGCTCGATTTGACGCTCGTTCTCTGCGGGGGAGATGGTGCACGTGGAATAGACCAGCACGCCGCCCGGACGGAGCGCACGAGCACCGGCTGTGAGAATCGCAGCCTGAGTCTCCGCCATCTGGGATACCTGCTCCGCCGTGACGCGCCAGCGCAGATCGGCGCGCGCCTGCAAGGTGCCGAGTCCCGAGCAGGGTGGATCGACGAGCACACGGTCGAATATGGACCCCTCGGGCCGCGCCAGGGCGGCGTCGGCGATCTCAACGCGCACGCTCTTTGCGTGCAGCCGCCGCGCGGTGTCCCTCAACTCGGAGGCTCTCGCCCGGTTGCGCTCCACTGCCAGCACCTCTCCCTCATCCCCCATGAGCGCCGCCATGTGCGTGCTCTTGCCACCAGGCGCCGCACACAGATCGAGTACGCGCTCGCCCGGCTTCGGGTCCAGAGCGCGTGCCACGAGCATCGCGCCGCGCGACTGGGCGAGGATGGCTCCACTCTCCCAGGCGCTTGATCCGTGCAGGTCGAATGGGCCGTCGAGCACGAGCGCCTCGGGCAGCTCGGAGTCGGTGTGCGTGGGCGCCCCCAGCTGGCGAGCGACGTTCGCGGGGTCGGCCCGCAGCGTGTTCACGCGCAGCGCCAGCTCGCCCGGCTCGTTGTTGCAGGCCATCAGCGCTCGGGCATCCTGCGCTCCGAGCTCTTTCCACCACAGGCGTGCGATCCACTGCGGGTGAGAGTGGGCGATTGACGCTTGCTCGGGCGTGTCCTCGCGCAGGGAGCCGAGCAGCGCCTCGGCTCCCTCGCGCCCTGCGCGGCGCAGGACTGCATTCACGAGCCCGTGGCCGGCGCCGCGCCCGGTCTTTGCCAGCTCCACCGAATCGGCGACGACGGCATGATCGGGAGCCCCGCTCAGATAGAGCAGCTCGTACAGGCCGAGCCGCAGAGCCGCAAGCACGGGCGGATCAAGCCGTCCAGCTGGGCGGCCTGCCAGGCCTTCGATCAAGTGGTCGAGCGTGCCCCGTCGTTGGATGGCGCCATATGAAAGACGCATAGCTAGCGCACGATCGCGTGCGTCGAGCTCGCGAGCCTCAGACTGCAGCGCGCGGTCGGCATATGCGCCCTGCTCGAATACGCGGCGCACGACCGCGTAGGCGCAGCGTCGCGCCGGCGCGATGCTCGTCGCTCTGAGCTTTGGGACCTGCGCTCTCGCCAAGGCCGACTCAACCACCGTCTGGCAGGCCGTTGCCGCGCAGGAAGGCGCCGGCGTCCATCGGCCGCTTGCCCGCCGGCTGGACGATGAGCAGCTCGAGGGCGCCGGCAGCGCAACCCAACAGCAGGCGACCGTCGCTTGCGTACACGCCCTCGCGGGGTGGCACAGTGGATTGCACGAGCGCCACCTGGCGGACTCCGAGCAGCTCTCCATCTGAGAGAGCGACGCGCGCTCCTACGTGTGGATGCAGGGCGCGTACCACTCGCTCGAGCTGGGCGGCGGTCCTCTTTGGATCGAGCAGACGGTCAGACGGCCCGATCTTCTCTGCATAGGTGACCTGCTGCTCGTCTTGCTCGATGAATGGCAGCGACTCAGCGCCATCGAGCGTGTCTAGAGCTGTGGTGAGCAGCTCTGCTCCTGTTTGCTCGAGCCTCGAGGCAAGTGATCCATATGTGTCTTGCGCCAAGATCGGCTCGCTCGCGGTAGAGCACACCGGGCCGCTGTCAAGGCCCGCGGTGAGGCGCATGATCGAGACTCCCGTATGCTCGTCTCCGGCCATGATTGCGCGCTCGATTGGGGCCGCTCCGCGCCAACGGGGAAGCAACGAGGGGTGTACGTTGAGCAGCTCGTAGTCGGATAGCAGCGGCTCCTTGATGAGCGCGCCGAACGCGCACACGACCAGCACCTCAGGAGAGACGCTTGCGATCAGCTCGCGGGCATCCGGCTCATTGACCCCATCCGGCTGGGCAAGCTCTAGACCGAGCTTCCGCGCAGCATCGGCGACCGGCGGCGAGGTGAGCTTGCGACCACGGCCCGCCGGGCGATCGGGGCGCGTGAGAACGAGCGCCGGACGGTGTGGGGCGGGATGGGCGCTCTCGCCTGAGAGTCGCCCGAGTAGGGTGGCGGCGAACTCGGACGTGCCTAGGAAGACTGTGCGCACTATGCGGCGCTTGCGGCTGTGACCGCTTCGCGCATGGCGCGCATCGCCTGCTTGCGCAGCTCGCGAGGGATCCTGTCGAGTATCAGGACGCCGTCGAGGTGATCGATCTCGTGCTGGATGACGCGTGCCTCCAGACCCTCCGCCTCCACGACGATCTGCTTGCCCTCTATGTCGCTGGCACGCACTCGCACCTGTGATGGCCTCTCGACGTCCACGTGTACGCCCGGCAGGCTGAGACAGCCCTCCTCCAGGGTCTCGAGCTCCTCGCCTGACCACTCGACCACGGGGTTGACGAGCGCTGTGAGCGGATCATCGCTGTAGGCGCGATAGACGAGCACGCGGTGAAGCACGCCGAGCTGGGTTGCGGCGAGGCCGATCCCGAGCGCGTCGTGCATGAGCGCCCCCATCTGCTCGACCTCCTCGGCCAGTGCTTCGTCGAAGCGGTCGACCGGGAGCGCCGTGGTGCGCAACACGGGGTCGCCGAACTTGCGCACGTGACGCAGAGCCGCGTCGCGTCGCGCTCGCGTCTCGGGGTCGAGCTCGGCTACGGTTGAGGCGCCCTCCTCGGGCTCCACCTCGGCGTCCATGATGTCCTCTTCGCTCACAGCCGCAAAGTCTAGTTCGCAGCTTGCGGCTACTGCGGATCGACGTCCACGCTGAAGCTCACACCGGAGTGCGCACGCGCTGCCGCCGTGTGTTGAACCGCAGCGCCGACATGGCGGATGACCGCCGAGCGACTCTCTCGCGGGGCCTTGACCACGAGCACCTGACGCTCGCGGCCCCGCAAGCGAAACAGAGCCGCAGGACCCAGCACGACCGCTGAGCTGCGCGATGCTGCGTGCTCGGTCGCTCGCGTGTCGAGCGTGCAACTCCTCGCTTGCTGGCCGGTCGTGCTGGTCTCATGCTCAGAAGCCGGTCCTGTTATGCCGGCGCGCACCGCGGCGGCGGCGGCGTGCGCTCGTGAGGAGTGCTCCGCCGAGCACACGACTCGGATGAGGCTCGAGAAGGGTGGGTAGTCGAGCGCTCTGCGGCGCTGTAGCTCGCTTGCGAGGAAGCCGTCGCTGTCGTGCGCGGCGGCGTGCACGATCGAGCGGGCTTGCGGCGCGATCGTCTGGACTAGCACGCGTCCGTCGTTTCCGCGTCCGACGCGCCCGGCGAGCTGTGTGACGAGCGCGAATGTGCGCTCCTCGGCGCGGAAGTCGGGAAAGCGCAAGGTGGCGTCGGCGTCGAGCACGACCCCGAGCGTGACATCCGCGAAATCGTGACCCTTGGCGACCATCTGTGTGCCGATCAGCACGCCCGTGGGCGCTGCCTCAAAGCGGCTGAGCAGGCGCGCCACGCCACCGTCGGCCGAGCCCGAAGCGCCGCCGACCGTGTCGGCGTCCAGACGGAACACGGGAAAGTCACCGTCGTCGAGCGCGAGTGCGAGATCGTGTTGGATGCGCTCGGTGCCGGCGCCATGCCTGGCCACCGACATCGACCCGCACGCGCAGCGGCTGGGAGCGGGCTCGTGATGCCCGCAGTGGTGGCAGGCTACGGTGCCGCCCGCGCGGTGCAGCACGAGCGCAACGTCGCACTGCGGACAGCCCCACACGCGTCCGCATGCGCGACAGGTGAGGAAGTTCGACCAGCCGCGGCGATTGAGCAGCACGATTGCCTTGCCGCGCGCGGCACGAACGTCGGCAAGCGCCTCGGCGGTGAGCGGGTGCAGGCCGTGCGTCTGACTGCACATGTCGAGCACCGTGACCTGTGGCAGCGGACGGCCGTCCACTCGCTTGGATAGGCGCAGCAGACCGCTTGAGTCGCGGCCGTCGAGCGCGCCGGATGGCTCTCCCCCATGTTGCACGCCAATTGCC
>JBAPMC010000321.1:0-2849 GCA_049278415.1 Solirubrobacteraceae bacterium | reverse complement strand
AACAACCTCTCGAGCAGGAACAACCTCTCGAGCAGGAACAACCTCTCGAGCAGGAACAACCTCTCGAGCAGGAACAACCTCTCGAGCAGGAACAACCTCTCGAGCAGGAACAACCTCTCGAGCAGGTGATACCCGTTGAGCAGGTTGGCCCAGTCGAGCAAGTTACTCCCTCCGAGTTGGCACAGCCTCCCGAGCCCACCGCCGAGGAGGCGCCCTCGGTAGGGTCGCGAGCGTGAGCGCTACCACGTCTGATCCGGCGCCAGGACGTGGCGTCGAGCACCGTTTCGGGCGCTATGGCGGGCAGTATGTCCCCGAGACGCTTATGCCTGCACTCGCCGAGCTGGAGCAGGCTTGGACAGCGGCACGCACGGATCCCGCCTACCACGCCGAGCTGGAGCGCTTGCTGCACGACTTTGCAGGTCGCCCCACCCCGCTTTACCACGCTGTGCGCCTCTCCGAGCGGGCGGGACGCCCCGTGTATCTCAAGCGTGAGGACCTCAACCACACCGGCTCACACAAGCTCAACAACGCTCTTGGTCAGGCGCTTCTGGCAAAGCGCATGGGCAAGGGCAGGATCATCGCCGAGACCGGGGCTGGGCAGCACGGTGTGGCGACAGCTACCGTGTGCGCGCTGCTGGACCTTGAGTGTGTGATCTATATGGGCACAGAGGACACTCGTCGCCAGGCTCCCAACGTGCAGCGGATGGAATTGCTCGGCGCGAGCGTGCATGCGGTTGATGCGGGCGCAAGAACACTGAAGGAGGCGACCTCAGCGGCGATCCGCGACTGGGTCAGCAACGTGGGGGATACCCACTACATAATCGGATCGGTTGTCGGTCCGGCTCCCTACCCCGCGCTGGTGCGCGACCTGCAGCGGGTGATAGGCGATGAGGCACGCGCACAGATGCTCGAGCGCGAGGGGCGTCTCCCGGCGCGTGTTGTTGCATGTGTTGGGGGAGGCTCCAATGCGCTTGGCATCTTCACCGCATTTCTCGAGGATGAGGGGGTCGAGCTGGTTGGCGTTGAGGCGGCTGGCGATGGGATCGACACCGAGCGCCACGGCGCTCCCCTAACCGTGGGAGGTCGCGCAGGCGTGCTTCACGGAGCGCTCTCAGCTGTGATGCAGGACGAGGAGGGCCAGATCATCGAGGCGCACTCGATCTCCGCGGGCCTGGATTACCCTGGCACAGGACCCCAACACGCCTTCTTGCGCGACAGCGGCAGGGCTCGCTATGAGGCGGTGACAGACAGCCAGGCGCTCGACGCATTCCGGGAGGTCTCGCGCTTGGAGGGGATCATCCCGGCGCTCGAGACCGCTCATGCGCTTGCCTGGACGCTGGCTCAGCCCGATGGGGAGCTTGATCTCGTATGTCTGTCCGGACGTGGAGACAAGGATCTTGCCGAGGTGCTGGATGCGAGCTGATCTTGTTTTTGGGAGACACATTCGCCAGTGTCAGGGACAACCGTAGTGGCGCCGGTCATCGTCTTTGTAGGCATCTATATGGCTCTTTTTGGTGGGGAGAGCAGACGGTGAACATTACCGCTGCTACAGGCATCGATCGGATCGCAACGGCGTTCCGCGCAAACAGCAAGCGCGCGGCGCTGATGCCCTACCTGATGGGCGGCTTTCCGTCGTTGGGAGAGTCGGTGCGGATCGGGCAGGCGTGCGTGCGCGCTGGCGCCGACATGCTCGAGCTCGGCGTGCCCTACTCCGACCCATTGGCGGACGGTCCTGTGATCCACGAAGCGGGTACGCGCGCGCTCGCGGCGGGAGCGAGCCTCACAGGTGTGCTCGAGGTGGCGCGGGCGCTTGCTCCTAGCGTCCCTGTTGTACTCATGTGCTACTCCAACATGGTGTTTGCGCCAGGCGCAGATGCGTTCGTCGAGCGCCTCGCACAAACTGGCGCCAGCGGACTGATCGTGCCCGACCTGCCGTTCGAGGAGGCGCTTGAGGTGCTGGCGGCGTGCGACGCACACGGCATTGCGCTCGTGCCCCTCGTTGCGCCTACTACGCCGCTTGAGCGCCTCGCGCGGATTGGCGCGCGTGCGCGCGGCTTCCTCTACACGGTGTCGGTTGTGGGCACCACCGGCGAGCGCGCAACGCTGTCCGATCAGTTTGCCGAGATCGTTGGGCGTGCGAAGGCGAGCACTGAGGCGCCAGTGGCGCTCGGCTTTGGGATATCCACACCCGATCAGGCGCTCCAGGCGGCGCAGGCTGGCGCTGATGGCGTGATCGTGGGCACGCGGCTGGTGCGTGCCGCCGCGGAGTCAGAGGATCCCGCGGCGGCTGTGGGGGAGGTGGTTGCGGAGCTCGCAACAGCCCTGTATGCCTAGGACAGCCGGCGTCTACGCCTTCAATCTCGTTGGGTGGTTGCGGAGCTAGCGACTAGCCGGCGTGCACCCCGGACGGGCTGTTGTAGGATTCCGCACGCAATGGGATTGGTACTCACCGTCACCGCTGGCCTGATCATTTGGATCGTGCTCTGGGCGCTCGGCGCAAAGGGCTTTGACTCCTTCATGCTCGCCACGGTGATCATTGTGGTTGGCGCTTCCCTGAAGATCATCGCCGGCTACCTCCCGGGCCGTAGCGGCGACTAGCTCTCCGGTGCGCGTGCGCTGGCTGTGCCTCGCCGCTCTCGCCGTCGCGCCGGCGTTGGCCGGATGCGGAGGCGTTGGCAGCTCACCTGCTGCCGAAAACGTCGGCAAACAGCTGACGGTCTATTCGAGCCTGCCACTCCAGGGTCCCTCGGGGGGGATCTCACAGCAGATCGTCGGTGGGGAGAAGCTTGCGCTGTCGGACGCCGGCGGGCATGTAGGCAGGTTCGTTGTGAGCTATGTATCTCTAGACG
>JBAPMC010000320.1:0-6906 GCA_049278415.1 Solirubrobacteraceae bacterium | reverse complement strand
CCACAATCCCCTGCGATGGAAGAGCAACGGCAAGGGGGAGGGCGGTGTGGGCAGCTTTGGTGTATCTTCAGAACCGGCTCGTGCGCCGTTTTTGACGAATCCGACGTCGTGCGGGGCTGGTTCGCTCGACGCAGTGTTCACCGTGGATTCCTGGGAGCAGCCGGGTCAGTTTGTGTCCTCTGAAATGCCGTTTGGCCCGATCGTGGGATGCGACAGGTTGACGATGCGACCATCGCTTACAGCTGAAATGACGACATCTTCCGCCTATTCGGCCACCGGGTTCAACCTCGGTATGAATATTCCTCAGACGTATGACAATCCGTCTGGATTGGCTACCTCGACGTTGAAGCGCGCAGTGGTCAGCTTGCCTGAAGGGGTGACCGTGAATCCTTCGGCTGGTGCAGGGTTGGGCGCCTGTACGGAAGCCGAGCTCGAGGAAGAAGCGACCGAAGAAGCACCTGGCAGGGGTTGTCCTAACAACTCGAAGCTGGGAACCGTGGATGTTCAGTCGCCTTCGGTGAAAGAGCCCGTGGAAGGGTCGGTGTTCCTTGCGCAGCCGTATGCCAATAGGTTCGGGTCACTGCTAGCGCTGTATATCGTGGCACGGATCCCCGATCGTGGGGTGATAGTGAAGGCCGCCGGAGAAGTGAGCGCGAACCTCTTGACAGGTCGTCTGGTGACCACGTTCGACAACCTGCCGCCGCTGCCGTTCAACGAGTTCACGTTCAAGTTCCGTCAAGGCGCGACCTCGCCGCTGGTGACTCCGCCCGGATGCGGCGAATACACGGTTGAGGCGGAACTGACACCGTCGTCGAACCCCGAAGGAGCGCCGTTGCTGCCGCCAATCCCGCCTTTCCCGATCACGAAAGGCTTTGACGGAGGGGCGTGCCCCGCCGGCGGTGTGCCGCGGTTCGCACCACATGTGATCGCAGGCACAGAGAACAACGCGGCGGGCTCGTACAGCCCGATGGACATTCGCGTAGTACGTGGTGACGGGGAACAAGAGATCACCCGCTTCTCCGCTGAATTGCCGCCGGGCGTCACCGCAAACCTCTCCGGGGTTCCGTTCTGTTCCGATGCCGACATAGAACTCTCGAGGACAAAGACGGGCGCGCAGGAGGAAGCGCAACCCTCGTGTCCCGCCGCGAGTCGGATCGGACATACGCTCGTGGGGGTGGGGGTAGGCTCCACGCTCGCTCAGGTCCCGGGTGAGGTGTACCTTGCCGGCCCCTACCACGGCGCTCCGTTCTCGGTGGTGGCGATCACAGCCTCGAAGGTCGGTCCCTTCGACCTCGGCACGGTCGTGGTGCGCCAGGCGCTGAGGATCGATCCGACAACTGCAGCCGTGACTGTCGACGGGTCCGCGTCGGACCCGATCCCGCACATCATTCAAGGGATCGTCGTCCACGTACGTGACATCCGTGTCTACGTCGACAAGCCGAGCTTCACGCTTAACCCCACCAGTTGTCAGCGGATGAACTACGCGGTCACGGTCGACGGCTCCGGCGGAAGCTTCACGAGCTCGGCAGATGATGTGCCGGTGCTGGTCAACGACCCGTTCCAGGCGGCGGACTGTCAGGCGCTGCAGTTCAAACCCGTATTCAAAGCCGCCACAACAGGCAAGACGTCACGTGTCAACGGCGCGAGCCTGACCGTGAAGCTCAGCTATCCCAAAGCTGCTCAAGGAACGCAAGCGAACATCCGCTCGGTCAAGGTCGACCTGCCAAAGCAGCTCCCCTCACGCCTTACAACGCTGCAGAAGGCGTGTCCGGCGGCGACGTTCGCGGCCAACCCCGCCAACTGTCCACGCGGCTCCATAGTGGGAAAGGCCAGCGCCGTCACACCGATACTGCCCGTGCCGTTGATCGGTCCCGCCTACTTCGTGAGTCATGGCGGAGCAAAGTTTCCAGAACTCATCGTCGTGCTCCAAGGCTACGGCATCACGATAGACCTGCATGGCGAAACGTTCATCAGCAAAGCCGGGATAACAAGCAGCACGTTCCGGACCGTTCCCGACCAGCCAGTCAGCACGTTCCAGCTCACGCTACCCCAAGGACGAGGATCGGCGCTGGCGGCAAACGGGAACCTCTGCAAGAGCACGCTGAAGATGCCGACCGTGTTCACCGCACAAAACGGAATGGTGATGCGCCAAAGCACACCCATAACCGTCACGGGTTGTGCAAAGCACAAGACCAAGGCGCGCTCTAAGCCCAGCAAGAAACATGGCTCCAAGAAAGGCTGAGACCGAGCGGGACAATCGACTAAAGAGCTTAAACACGCGGGGGCGCAAGCACCGCAAGGGACATAGGAATCAACGTAAAAGGGGAGGAATAGGCCGATGTTCTCAAGAGTACGCAGTCGCGTCACCTACGCCAACGTCGCAATGACGTTGGCGCTCGTGTTCGCAATGACCGGTGGCGCATACGCTGCAGGGAAATATGTGATCACCTCGACAAAACAGATCAGCCCGAAGGTATTGAAGGGGCTGAAGAGCAAGGGCCCGGCCGGGGCCGCCGGAGCAGTCGGCCCAGAAGGAAAGGCAGGCGCACCGGGAGCGGCAGGCAAAGATGGCGCCGCCGGACTCACCGGCAAAGAAGGATCACAAGGCCTGCAAGGATCACAAGGCCCGCAAGGACCCAAGGGAGCGACCGGAGCGACAGGCGAACCGTGGACAGCCGGCGGCACGCTGCCCTCAGGCAAGACCGAGACCGGCACATGGGTCTACCGCGGCAACAAGGAAAACGGCGCCGTAGGATCGGACGCCGTCTCTTTCACGATACCGCTCACAAACACGTCCAATGTAGAATTCGTATACACGAAAGCAGCAACACCACCCACGCACTGCACCGGTAGCGCAGCCGCGCCAACCGCGCCAAGTGGATATCTATGCGTATACAACGCGCTGGAAGAAGAACCGTTCGGCAAACCCGGCTCAGCAACCTTCGTGGGAACGAACAACGGTGAAGAATTCAGCTTTGCCCCCGGCCCCGCAGTGGGCAAGGAGGGAGCGCTCCTCAACTTCGAAACCGTACACATCGGCGAATCCACAATCCCCTATGCCATAGCAGAGGGGACGTGGGCAGTAACAGCATCATAGAAAACGACTAACAAGCCGCCAAACGGTCATCCCCGGACAATGTTTTTGTCCGGGGATGACCCCTCAAATGACGAGTTCGCGCTTCAGATCGCGCGTGTGCATTCTTGCAGACCGGCATGCTTGGCGATGGCTGCAGCTTCGCTTTCAACAACTCGGCGTTTGGCGACCAGTGCAGCGAAAGCTGGTGTTTCAAGGCCGGTGGATTGCGCCAATTCGCTAATCTTTGCCGTATCTGTGGCAAGCGTCTGAGCATGCGCGAGGAGCTGCTTCCAATCGCTTGCCATCGCGGCAGGCGGAACGAACTTTCTCATTTCCACAACTATCCCCTGTTCAAACGCCGCGAGTTCGGTCGCGACTTTTACCGCCTGCAACTGCGTCTGAGCCCTGGTCGAAGCCCGGCGGGCGGCCAAACGCTTGCAGATCTCGTTTGCTTCGGACACCAGATCTGTGGTGACATTGCTCGTGGTGGGTGCCGTCGTCGTCTGGGTGGCAGACGAAGTGGTACCGGCCGAGGTAGTGGTCGCTTCCGATTTCGACGATTTGCCGCAACCTGTGACGACGAGCGCCGTCGCCACCAGCGCAAGCGCGACGAGTCCTAGACGTGGCATTGTGATTCCTCCCGTGGTTGGTTGAGTGCTGCGATGTTCAGACAATCCTACAGGTTGGATTCCCCCGCCGCTCGGGGCCACGAAGGCCTGACCAGGCCGACGGAGTGAGTAGAAACAGGCGTTGTGACGGTGTCTTTGTGACTACGCCACTCTTGCATCCAGCCGCATCGTGGTGATACCATCGGCTGTCACGATTGGCTCTGTGAGCAGCCGTCAGGACCTTATGATGTCCCCAACCTTCATCACCCTTGGCCCGACTGGCACATGCCACGAGAACGCCCTGCGTCGCTACCTCGAGTTCCAGGGCATTCCTGAAGCTCACATCGAGCTGGTGAGCAATTTCGACGAAGGCTTGGAGTGGGTACACGATGATCCGCACGCCTACTTGGTCCAGTGCAGCGCCCACCCAGACGTGCACACGATCACCGAGCGCTACCGGCAAGAGGTCTTCGTAGTGGATACCTTTCTCTATCCAGCCAAGGAAATGGCGCTGCTCGTGCGTGTGGGCGTAGAGAGCCCCAATACGCTTGGCATCGTCCCCGCGGCCATGGGCTACCCCGACCTCACGCGTTGGGAGACCGTGATCCAAGAGTTGGCCAACCCGATCGTGGCGGAGAGACTGCTGGCGGGAAAGTACGACGCCGGGGTGACTCTGGCCGAATACGCCCACAAGTACCCCGATGCTCTCAGCGTCCTCGAGCGCTACGGAGAGGTGGATACGACCTGGGTGGTGTACGGACAACGCCGGCGCTACCAGGGCGAGCTGATCGGCCACCGTATCCCGTGGCTGTTCAAGGATGAGCCGGTGCCCGCGTGAGCTCCGAGCCGCCTGAGATAAGCAAGGGCGAGGGCTACGCCATCGGTCACATCGACGCGCTCGGGCAGGGATATGGCTTTCGCAAAGTTCGCAAAGCCCTCGACGTGACCGCGTTCGGCGTCAACGCGCTCGTGCGGCCGGCGGGATATGAGACGAAATGGCACTACCACGAGGTTCAAGAGGAGCTCTACTTCGTCCACCGCGGTGAGATCGAGATGGAGTTCGGGGATGGCACCAGCCACCGTCTGGGAGAGGGCACGTTTGCACGCGTCGATGCCTCCACAGTGCGCAAAATACGCATTCTCGGGCCTGCAGACACGGTATACGTGTGCGCCGGGGGGAAGGACGGCTACGTCGGGCACGACGGGCGTACCCCAGAGGACATGTAGCCTAAGCGCAGATGGACCTCGAGCTGGAAGATAAGGTCTTCGTGATCACCGGCGGCTCGAGTGGCCTCGGCAAGGCGCTTGCGGAGCAGCTCGTGAAGGAGGGAGCCGGCGGCGTCGCCCTGATGGCCCGCAGCGCCGAGCGGCTCTCGAGGGCCGCCAGGGAGCTGCGCCGCCTCGGTGGCGACGTGCTCGACGTCGCAGGTGACGTGAAGCGCCCTGAGGATCTGGAGCGCCTCGTCGAGTCGGCCCGCGCCCGTTGGGGCCGGATCGATGGCGTTGTAAACAACGCGGGCGAGCTTGCCGCCGGAGCTTTCTCCGACCACGACGACACGCTCTGGGAGGAAGACCTCGCACTCAAGCTGATGGGCGCGGTGCGCCTCACCCGCCTGGCGCTCCCCAGCCTTCGCGAGAGCAAAGGAGCAGTCTTGAACACGCTCGCCATCTCAGGCAAGGCTCCGGACGCCCTCACGACCCCAACCTCGGTATCCCGTGCCGCGGGCCTGGCCCTCACCAAGGCGCTCTCCAGGGAGCTGGCGGCGGATGGCATCCGCGTCAACGCCGTGCTGATCGGCGTCATCGAAAGCGGCCAGTTGGAACGCTATGCCGCGGCGGCCGCCATCACGCCTCAGGCCTACTACGAGCGGATGGTTGCCGACACCCACATCCCCCTCGGTCGCGTCGGCCGTCCAGCAGAGTTCGCCCACCTCGCATCGTTCCTGCTCTCGCCACGTGCGTCCTACATCACGGGCACTGCCATAAACCTCGATGGCGGACTCTGCCCGGTGGTGTAACCCCTCTCCTCAGGCCGGGTGCTCCTAGGCCCCACAAGCGGCCGCACGATACGACTGCGGGCTCTGCCGGTCTACGCTCCTTCGTGCGGCGATCACTAGGGCGTGGCTGTGGGGTACAAAGGCGATTGCGCTCTTGCGCGCTCGCTCGGAGCGGGGGTCGACTGGTTGTAGGTCGATCTCGCTGACTACGGCGCCTATGACTTGCTTCATCAAGAGCTGCGCATAGCTAGCTGCCAGACAGCGCCGCACGCCTCCGCCGAAAGGTATCCACGTGTACGTGCCGGCGGGGCGCTCGAGGAAACGCTCGGGTCTGAAGCTCAGAGGCTCAGGGTAGACGTCATCGCGCCGGTGCACAAGGTGCACGCACGGCGCCACAGTTGTCCCTGCCGGGAGCGTGTACCCGCCAAGCTCCATCGATGCGAGCAGCTTGCGCACGACAATCGGCGCGGCTGGACACAAGCGCAACGTCTCCTTCACTACCGCGTCGAGGTAAATGTCATCCTCGCCCATGTCGATCTCCGCACGCAGGCGCGTCAGCTTGTCCGGGTGGCGCAGTATCCGCTCGAACGCCCACGACAAAAGACTGGATGTCGGCCCGTCGGTGAGCAATGTCACGAGTTCGTCACGCAGATCCTGCTCAGTCATCGGCGAGCCGTCCTCGTAGCGAGCTTCACCGAGCATCGCAGCGATGTCGGCGCCGTCGGTGCAGTCAGGGTCCTGCTGTCTGCGACGCACCTCCTCCAAGACGGCGTCCTCGACGGGGCCCATCATCGCTCGATAGTCGCTGTTGCCCGCAAACCTGCTTGGGCCTGCGGCCGCCAACAGGTTCAGCCGGCGCGGGTCGTTCATCCAGTTGGTGAGCCGTCGCAGTAGGTGACGCAAGCGCTGCAGGCGGTCGGTTTCAACGGGTCCAAACACCACGCGCATGATCGCCTCGAGCGTTATCTCCTGCATGCGCGGCCACAGCTCAAACGGCTCGCCGATCGGCCAGCCAGCCAGCTCGCGGCGGGTGACCTCCGCCATCATCTCGCTGTAGCCCTGCATGCGCTCGCCGTGAAAGGGTGGGAGCATCAGCTTGCGGCGCTTCACGTGCTCCGGCTCCTCGAGCAGCATCACGGAGCGGGGGCCGAGCAATGGGCCGAGGATCGAGTTGGCGACGCCCACACCGAGCACTGCGTGGTCGGCTGTGAACACGCGCTTTACG